>JAEEQF010000014.1 GCA_016285175.1 Bacteroidales bacterium | reverse complement strand
AGATGTTCCGCTATGCGGCCGAACCTTTCTTCTTCCAGCGGGCCAGGGACAAGAACTCCAAGGAGCTCTACGCCATAGTGATGGAATGGTTCACCGCCTTCTGCGGCCTGGTGCTGCTGGGTGTGGTGGGCTACATAGACATCATCTCCCTCTTCCTGGGCAAGGATTTCCGGGTGGGTATCGGCGTCGTGCCCATCATGCTGCTCAGCTATATGCTGCTGGGCATGCTCTTCAACGTGTCCATGTGGTACAAGCTTTCCGGAAAAACCCAGATGGCCATCTGGATCACCCTGGCGGGCTTGCTGGTAACCACCGTGATAAACGTGGTTTTCATGCCGCATTATTCCTATTGGGCATCGGCCTTCGGTCACCTGGCCAGCTATCTTGTGATGTTCATCCTCAGCGCCTGGCTGGGTTCGAAATACTATCCCATCCCCTATAAATGGAAGCACATCGGCGCCATTTTCCTGCTCATGGGTGCGGCCTACGCCATCATCTGGTGGCTGTCCACCCGTTTCCAGGCCGATGGCGTCCGCTGGGGTCTGATGGCCGTCAACACCGGGGTGATAGCCGCCTATGCCGCCCTCTGCTGGCTGGGCCTTCGCAAAAACAAGGCACCCAGTGCTTTTTAGACTAAAAATTACTATCTTTGCAAACCTTCTCCCGCACGTATGCGTGCAAGATTAAGGAGGAGGCGGGTTTATAAGTAGTGTATGGAACTTAAGATTCAGCATCAGGAAGTTCCGGTCCTTCTATTGACCGGATATCTGGGAAGCGGCAAGACCACCCTGCTCAACCGCATACTGGCCAACCGCAAAGGCATCAAGTTCGCCGTCATCGTGAACGATATCGGCGAGGTCAACATTGATGCCGGTTTAATAGAAAAAGGCGGCGTAGTGGGCCAGACGGACGCCAGCCTGGTGGCCCTGCAGAACGGCTGCATCTGCTGCACCCTCAAGATGGACCTGGTGGCCCAGCTCTCAGAGCTCATCGCCACCCGCAAGTTCGACTATATAGTGATTGAAGCCAGCGGCATCTGCGAACCGGCTCCCATCGCCCAGACCATCAGCACCATGCCCATGCTGGGGCCCCGGTACATCCAGGACGGCCTTCCGTATGTGGACTGCATCACCACCGTGGTGGACGCCCTCCGGATGAAGGACGAATTTGCCAGCGGAAAGGCCCTGGAGAAGGACGACATCGGGGACGAGGACCTGGAACGGCTTGTGATTGAACAGATTGAGTTCTGCAACATCGTGCTCCTGAACAAGGCGGCCGATGTTACCCCGGAGGAACTGGGCACCCTGAAAGGCATCGTGAAGAGCATCAACCCCGGCGCCAAGGTGCTGGAATGCAACTACGGCGACGTGGACCTGGACGAACTCATCTACACGGGCATGTTCAACTTTGACGAGGTGGCTACATCGGCCGCCTGGATCGCCGCCATCGAGGGAGAGGACGAGGAGGAAGAGGCCGAAGGGGAAGCCCTGGAATACGGCATCGACACCTACGTATACACCCGCCGCCCTGCCCTGGACCTTAACAAGTTCGACGATATGGTGGCCCGCCGCTGGCCCGCCAGCATCATCCGAGCCAAGGGCATCTGCTACTTCTCCGCAGACCAGGACAAGTGCTACCTCTTTGAGCAGGCAGGCCGCCAGAAATCCCTCAAGGACGCCGGCCTGTGGTTCGCCACCATGCCGGAAGACGAACTGCAGGAGATGATGGAGCGGGACCGCAAGCTCCGGGAAGACTGGGATCCCCAGTACGGAGACCGCATGCAGAAGATTGTGTTCATTGGCCGGCACCTGGACAAACCGGGACTGGAGAAACTGATGGACAGTTGTTTAGCCGATTAATACCCACTCAATGATAAAACGGATTTACCTTCTTTGTGCCGCAGCCGGACTCCTGTTCGCAGGACTCCCCGCCGCCGGACAGCAGGAGAGCTACCAGCAGCAGGCCAGGGAGCTTTCCACCCTGTACCGGGGAAGGGTGCAGAACGCATACCCCTTCCGCTACAACGGCACTTATTACATGGACACCCGGGTTTTCTCCACGGGCAATGTCCTGTATAACGGCAAGTTGTACAAGGACGTGCTCCTGAACGTGGACGCCTACGCCATGGAACTGGTCACCCGTCCGGACAAGAATGCCGCCGGCATCATGCTGGACCGCGACCAGGTGGCCTGGTTCACCCTGGGAGAGCGCCGCTTCGTGAACCTTCGTTACATGGGCTACCCCAAGGCCCCGGAAGGATTCTTCGAGCTGGTGAGGGACGGCAAGGAGCCGCTCCTTACCCTTAACAGGAAGATCTTCCGCTCGGATACCAACCTCCGCAGCGCAGAAGACATGGACGGCAATTACGACCCGGATCTGGTGAACTACTTCAGCCGGAACACAACCCCCTACACGCTTCTTTCCGACGGAACGCTCAAGAAACTTAGCCAAAGGGCCTACAAGCGCCGTCTCCGGGAGCCTTCCCATGTGGAAGGAAGCCCCTTTGACGGCAAGTGGGACCAGTGGCATCCGGACTATGAAGCCAGTGCCGGACCGCAGCTCAGCGCCCCCTTCAAATCCATCGGCCTGGGCCTGCCGGACGGCTACTTTGAACAGGAGCGCGAGGATACCACCACGGTAACCTACGCCAACAACGCCCTCACCGCCACCTACCGGAACAAGATCTACACCATAGGAGAGGAAGAGAACGCCAGGGGCAGCCGCGCCACCATTAACGGTACGGTGTTCGAGGCCGAGAGCGGCCTTCCCCTGCCGGGCGTGGTAATCTTTGACCAGAACACCTCCACCTATGTGCGCACCAACGCCCAGGGCCGGTACCGGATTTCCCTCCCCCGCGGAGAGAACCTCCTGAATTTCAACGCGGAATCCAAGGAAGACCTCACCCTCAAGATAGACCTCCGCTCCGATGGAGACCTGGACGTGGTGATGACGGAGAAGGTCACCCTCCTGAAGGGTTCCATCGTATCGGCCGAGAGCATGCGCCAGCACCGCAGTACCTCCATGGGCGTAGAGTCCGTGAGCATGAGCACCATGAGCAAGATCCCTTCGGCCTTCGGCGAAGGGGACATCATCAAGGCGGTGCTCACCCTGCCCGGCGTGAAGAGCGTGGGCGAGGCCTCCGGCGGCTTCAACGTCCGCGGCGGCAGCGCCGACCAGAATCTGGTGCTCTTCAACGACAACACCATCTACAACCCCAGCCACCTGTTCGGCATCTTCTCCGCCTTCAATCCGGATCTGGTGGAAGGCGTGGAACTGTACAAGAGCTCCATTCCGGCCGAATACGGCGGCAGGATATCGTCCGTGCTCAGCGTCACCTCCAAGGAGGGCGACCGCAACAAGGTGAAAGGGTCTCTGGGCATCGGCGTCCTTACCAGCCGGGGCCATATCGAGGGGCCTATCGGCAATAAGACCACCTTCATCGCCGGCGGCCGCATCTCCTATTCGAACTGGATCCTGAATCTCCTGCCCAAGAACAGCGCCTATGCGGGCGGCGGAGCCAATTTCGCCGATGCCAACATTGGCGTCACCCACCGCTTCGACGACAACAATTCCCTGCAGCTGTTCGGCTATTTTGCCACGGACCGCTTCTCTTTCAGCGGGGATACCACCTTCCGCTACACCAACTACAACGCAGCCCTCACCTACAGGCATAAGGCCGATGACGGCAGCTCCTTCAAACTGAGCGCGGGTTACGACCACTACTCCAACGATGTGGGAGCGCATGCCTGGGAAAGCGGTGCCTACAACCTGCAGACCTTCATCCGCCAGGCCTTCCTCAAGGCCGGCAGGGTGAAACCCATCGGCTCCCATACGCTCTCTTACGGACTGGACGTGGTGGGTTATGCCCTGGATCCGGGTATCATGAAACCCTTCGGCGACCTTTCTACCGTAAAGGCCGTGAGCCTGGACCGCGACCTGGGTGTGGAGCCCTCGCTCTACGTTTCCGACAACTGGGCCATCACGGACCAGTTCTCCGTGGACGGCGGAGTGCGGCTTTCCTCCTTCCTGGCCCTGAACCCCAGCAAGTTCTACATCGGCCCGGAAGTACGGCTTTCCACCAAGTATTCGCCGCTGGAGAACCTTTCCTTCAAGGCGGGGTTCAACACCATGCGCCAATACATCCACCTCATCTCCAACACGGCTTCCGTGTCTCCCATGGACACCTGGAGGCTCTCCAGCGCCAGCATCGCCCCCACCACGGGATGGCAGGGCGCGGCGGGCGCCTACTGGACGCTGCTGGGCTCGGGCGTGGACCTTTCCGTGGAAGGCTACTACAAGCAGAGCCGCAACGGACTGGACTATAAGAACGGCGCCGTCCTGTCCATGAACCCCAGACTGGCCGATGACCTGGTCCCGGTGTTCGGCCGGGCCTACGGCGTGGAAGTGATGGTGAAGAAACCGGCCGGCAGCCTTACCGGCTGGCTGTCCTACAGCTATTCCCGGAGCCAGCTGCGGGAGATGCAGGACCGCGGGGCCGAGACCATCAACCACGGCGCCTGGTACAACGCACCTTACGACAAACCGCACGAATTCAAGCTGGTGGCCAATTATGCTTTCACCCACCGCTTCTCCTTATCCGTGAATGTGGACTACTCCACCGGACGTCCCCTTACCGTCCCCGTGGGCCGATACCTCTACTCCGGAACCTACCGCCTGGCCTATTCGGAACGCAACAGCCACCGTATCCCGGATTATTTCCGCCTGGACCTGGCGCTGAACATCGACCCGGGCCATTATTTGAAGGCATTCGCCCATGCTTCCGTAACCATCGGCGTGTATAACGTCACCGGCCGGAAGAATCCTTATTCCGTGTATTTCCGTTCCAATGTGAATGGAGAGGTTAACGGATACATGCTCTCCGTCTTTGCCACGCAGATCCCGTACATCAACCTCAATTTGCTGTTCTAGTCCTATGAAAAAGATTCTGTTATATATAGTTTTGGGTGCAGCGCTCACCTCCTGCATCTATCCCTACAAGATGGACCTGGAGAGCGATCCGGAGCGGGCGCTTGTTGTGGAAGGCAAAATCCTGGTAGGCGGGACCAGTACCATCCGGCTCAGCTACCTGATGCCCCTCGAAGGAAATCTCACAGGATTTGACGGAAATTCCACCGGCGTACCCATGGGGACGGGCTGGATAGAGGATGAGCTGGGAAACCGTTATGAAAGGTTTCCCATTTATCCCGTTTCCGACTGGGTGGGGCCCGGTGAACCCGCCAGCCCGGTTCCGGCCACTTACCCCACCAACAACATCCAGATAGACACCTACAACGCCCCGCTGGGACGGAAGTACCGGGGCGTGGTGGAATGTGACGGGGAAACCTACGTTTCCGACTGGCTGGAACCGGATCCGGCCCCCCAGATTGAAGACATCACCTTTACGGCGGACGATGCCAGCGTTACCGTGAACGTGGATCTGAATACAGGACTGGAGGGTTCCGGCTACGTGGGCTTGATGTATGAAGAGACCTGGGAATTCCATTCCGACTATTATCCGGAATACATGATTTTCCCTCCCAACTGGGGATCCTACGTCTCTACCATGGAGATGCAGAGCGAATACCCGTATTATTGGTGCTGGCGGAGTTCGAGCCCGCAGAACATGATCCTGCTGGACTACACCAGCCTGGACGGGGCCACCGTCCGGCAATTCCCCCTGAAACGTTTCTCCCGCTCGGATTCCCGCAACCACAAACGCTATTCCATCAACGTGCGTGCCTTCGCCCTGTCAAAAGCGGCATTCTCCTATAACAAGCAACTGCAGGAGATATCCGAGATCGGCGGCGACCTCTTCACGCCGGACCCGGGCGCCCTTCCCAGCAATCTGGTATGCGAGAGTAACCCGGAGCGTAAAGTGATGGGCATGATACTGGCCGGGGATGTCACCTCCAAACGGGCCTTCATGTATGGAGACTATTATCTCTACAGGGAACCCGTCTACGATTTTGTGGATGTGCCCGCCGAGAAACAGGAGCAGTTTTATTATGATTTCAATTACAGGCCTGTGAAGGATGTCCGGACCCCGGAAAACACCGTTTATGTGGGCTGGGCTCCCCACCGCTGCATCAACTGCATAGAAGCGGGCGGCACCCAGACCAGACCGGACTTTTGGGAGGACTAGCGTATGAAAAGAATACTTTTATCCATACTATCGGCCATATTCATGGCCCTTCCCGTCCTGGCTCAGGACCGGATCTATGTGGTTACCGACCGCAGCGCCTATCTGGCCGGAGACCTGGTGTACTGTTCCCTCTTCTGCGTGGACGATGAGGGCCGGCAGTCCGGATTCAGCGCCGTCTCCTACCTGGAGCTCATCTCCTCCGAGGGAACGGCCGTGGAAGCCAAGGTGGGCCTTTTCAACGGCCGCGGCGCCGGCTGGTTCCGCCTTCCCCTTAACATGTCCACCGGGAATTATGCCCTGGTGGCCTATACCGCACGGAGCCAGGCGGCACCGGAGGCGGCCCGCACCCTGGCGGTCTTCAACACCACCTCCAAGGCCCGTGTGCCCGGGGGCGTGAGCATCGTCCCTGAATCCCAATTCACACCCTTCTTCCCGGCCGATGCGGAAGGCGACATCAGCCTTTCCTTACCAGCCCGCGTACGTTCAGGACACGAAGCCACGCTGCTGCTCGGCGGCCTGGACCAGGATGCGGATCTAAGCCTTTCCATCTATCATGAAGACGGACTGGCCCCGGCCGACGGGAAAACCCTATCGGCCTTCCTGGGCGGACGCCCGGCCGCTCCCGGCCCCCGGATGGGCGAATACGAAGGGGAAATTGTGTACGCCACCGTGGAAGGCCTTTCCAAGGACGCTTCCCTCTCCGACAACCAGGCCACGGCCATCCTGTCATCGGCCGGTTCGCCTTCCAACGTGTATGTGGGCCGCAGTACAGCCGATGGACGGCTCCAGTTCTTCACCGGCAACATATACGGAGACCGCGAGCTGGTGTGCGAAGTGAAAGCGCTGGACGGACAGCAGTGCCACATTAACCTGTCCAGTCCCTTCACCCATCCCGAAGCTCCGGCCCTGCCGCAGCTTGTCCTGAGCAATGCCCAGCGCAGTGCCCTGGTCTCCCGGAAAGCCTCCCTCCAGGCCCAGGTCTCCCTCCCGGAAGACACCCTGGCCCGTTTCCTTCCCAAGCGGGAAGACCTCCTGCTGGAAGGGGCAGTTCCCGTCCGTTATCACCTGGACGACTATACCCGTTTCCCTACCGTACGTGAGATCTGCGTGGAATTCGTGCGGGAACTTCAGTTCGTCAAACGTGGAGACCGCTGGCAGATCCGCCTCATCGCCACCGACGCCACGGAAAGCCGCAAATACGTCCAGGAGAACCTGCTGGTAATGATGGACGGGGTTGTGATCACAGACCATAACCTGCTGGCCGACTTTGACGCCATGCTGCTGGAAGACATAGACATCTACCCCCAGGGCATCATCCTGGGTGGCCTGTCCTATAATGGTGTGGTGAACTTCATTTCCAAGATGAACTATGTGACGGCCCTGCATTTTGCCGACAATGTGCGCGTGGTGGATTTCAAAGGCGTATCCTATCCCGTGGCCTACCCGGGCGGCGTTCCGTCCCAGGGTCAGGACCTGCGGCAGCTGCTTTATTGGAATCCCGCACTGGAGCTTCCTCAGGGAGAGTCCCGGCGCATCTCCATCACCGCTCCCGCCTATGCCGGACGCTTCCGCGTAGTGGCCGAAGGCTGGAAGGCCGACGGAACCCCCGTGCGGGCCGAATACAGTTTTGAGGTAGAGTAATTATTCCATTCCCTTCTCCCGGTTCCGGAGAAGGATCGTGACCGGCAGACGGTCGCGTAGCATGGGCGTGGAAAAGCCCATCCTTTCCAGCTGGATGAGATTGTACAGCGGGTCGTGGCTGATGACCGGCAAGGAGGCACGTTCCCGTACCGAAGACGATTCTGCAGGCGTTCCGGCGGCGGAGAGCGCACGGAAGTGACGCACGTATGTGCCATTGGCCGCAGACTTGTCCAGGATGCGGCAATACTTCTCCATCAGGGTATAATTCCCCAGCAGGTAATACAGCTCCACCAGGCGGCGGAGCACCACGAAACTGGTACCCTTGTCCAGCTGGGTTGCCCACTGGTAATAGTTGTGGATAGCTTCGTTGTAGCAGCCCAGATACTGGTACAGGCAGGCCTTGAACAGCAGGCTGGTGTAATACTCCTTGTTGCCGTCGTAATAGACCATATCCAAGTCGTTCTCGTCAATGACGGGATACTCCTGTATCCGGTTTCCCAGCTGCTCCTTGCCGGAGAGGGCCAGCAGGGCGAAGGGCAGCAGTTCCGGATCGTCCTGCGCCACGGAGGGAGGGACGGTTTTCAGAAGATCGTCCCAAACACCGAAGAGGGCGTCCCGCTTCACGCGGGAGAAACGTTCGTTGCGCTGCACGGCAGGGCTGAAGATGGTAACGGCGGCCGCCAGGTGCACAAGCACCAAGGCCAAGGCCAGATCCGGCTTCCAGGCCTTTCCGGAACGCTTTTTCAAGAAGAAGGAGAGCAGCCACGGCACCAGCAGCAGGAGCAGCACGGCCACGGCGGGCTTGGGGGCGGAGGCCCGGGCCAGGAAGAACCACACTACACCGGCCCCCAGGGCGGGAAGGCTGTCCCAGGCAAAGCCCACGCGGGTGCAGATGCCCCTCAGCAGCAGGAACACCCCAGTAATGAGGGCGGCCGATATCAGTGCCCCGTACAGCGGGTCCCTGTAAAACTGGACCAAGAAATCGGACACTATGCCGGAAAGGGGCCAGGGCTGTGCGAAGGCACGGGTCCAGGCATCCGGCGTGTTCAGGAACAGGCCCTCGTACTCCTGACAGATGAGGGTGAAGGGCTGGCATACCCGGCTCACCAGGAAAACGGCCGCAAAAAGCAGCACCGGTGTTATCCACTTCCTCATTTGGCAAAGAGTTTGGAGACCTGGGCGTCCAGACGGGCGGGTTTGCCCTGGACGAACTCGGGCACGTTATAGGACTTTAGCCGCAGGACGTTGTGATCGTAGCGTTTCTGCGGCAGCAGGAAAGGCTTGCCAAAGTGGCCTTCCCCGTCAAAATGGGCTATGTACAGCCGGGTGTAGCGGCCATCCAGCCGCCGGCTGCTGAAGATTACCCATCGGCCGTTGGAAGACCAGCTGTGATAGCTTTCCGTATCCTCGCTGTTCAGCGGGGCGGCCGGCTCTACGGTGCCGCTTTCCATATCCATCAGGTACAGGTCGGCCTCCTTGTGCCAGATGGGGAAGGTGCCATAGGCCGATCCCGTGAACAGCAGCCACTTCCCGTTTATGCGGGGGAAGGAGACAGACAGGGAGTCGCTCTGCCACAGCGTGCGGGGTTCTCCCGCGAAGCGTCCGTCCCGGAAGTCGATGGCGGCCAGTTCGTAATGTACGGAAGCGCGGTTCTCCACCACGGAAGCCAGGCTGTCGGCCACGCAGAAATAGAGCGTATTGCCGTCCGGCGCCCAAGTGGGGAAGGTTTCCATCCGGGCCGTGTTGCTCACGGGCTCCCAGGTGTACACCGAATCCGTCTGCGTATCCAGCAGGATAAGGTCCGAGAAATGGTCGTACACTTCTACCTGCTGGCTGCCGGTGATGGGGAAGCTCTGCTGGGTGGAATTGGAGGAATAGGCTATGTACCGGCCGCCGGGATGCCAGGCCGGATATGTCCCCTGTTTGTGGGGCCCCACTGTAGTAAGACTCAGCAGGTGCACCTCCCCGTCCTCCAGGAAGACGGTGCCGCCGCCCGCCACACGGGCGTGGAACATCATGCGGGAAGGGTCTCCGGAGGGGAAGTTGTGGCAATTCACGCAGCCGCCGTTCACGGAGCTGTTCTCCACGATGGGCGTCTCCTGGTAGGAGGCCAGTTCCCGGGTAT
The DNA here is from genome assembly GCA_016285175.1 of Bacteroidales bacterium. Taxonomy (GTDB): domain Bacteria; phylum Bacteroidota; class Bacteroidia; order Bacteroidales; family UBA932; genus Cryptobacteroides. Next base: position 19,541 of record JAEEQF010000014.1, on the reverse strand, counting down.
AGAGCCCCATCTCCTTCCAGCCCTCATAGGAAGGCTCAATGAGACGGTAGGCTATGTACGGGTCTATGGGATCCCGGGACACATAAACCGGGAAAGGAGCATAACGCACCCCTTTCCCGGTCTTTTTGTCCCAAGCCCGTACAGAATAAAAGAGCGTGTCCCCTACCCGCTTTTCCTCCACCTTGAAAGGCCGGCCATCGGCCATCTCGAAGGAGAGGGCCGCCATCCCTTCCGGAATGGTTACCCCGGCATAATCCGGGACTATGGGCGGCAGCGAATCGCTGTCTGTAAAGGCAATGCGTCCGCAGGCAAGGAAAAGGACGGCCGATAAGGCCGGCAGTATGGGCCACGCGCTTTTCATCAATAAAGATTCTCCGTTACGGAGGCAGGGATAGCTTCTATCTTCTTATAGCTGTCCACTTCCTTTCCACCGGCCGAAGCCAGGGTGAGGGTATTGCCTTCGCGGGAAGCCGAATAAGGCCCCCAGGCCGATCCGCCGGCGTAACTGCCGGAGAGTTGGGCGGCATCCTTATCCAGGTTATAGGAACCCGTGAACTTCGCGAATCGGCCTTCGCCGATTTTCTGGTACAGGGTAAAACTGTTGTCGGCGGCAAAGTCAATATAGACACTCACCGTCACAGAGCCCACACTGGCTTTGGTGCTCACGGATGAGAGCTCCCAGATGCCGGTTACATCCAACTGGGGAACGGTGGGTTCCGGGTCCTTTCCGTTACAGGCGGAAAACAGGGCCACACAGGCCAAAAGCGTTAAAATCCTTTTCATTACAGCCATCCTCCCGTACCGTTGCCACCGTCCGCATCACGGGCGATGAGTGAAACACTTTGGGTAAGCACCATGCCTCCCGGAGGGTTGTTATCGCCTCCCACATGGTCACCGCCACCCACTGCACTGATGGAGATCTTTCCGGATCCCACGGCCGTAGGGTGCACATACAGGCGCCCGAACTGGACAAAGGCATAACCGTTCTGGTCCATGACGGCAGGATATTTATCCGTATTGGTGGGAGTTATCTTCTGAAGTCCCATGGAGGCGACAGTTTCGGCAGGCACCTCGATACTCAGGTAGGTAAGGCTCACAGATGCGGTGCCGAAGGCCGATGTAAGGTCTATCCACTGCTGCCGGCCGATACCGGAGGTGAGGGTGGGCAAGCCTTCGATATGCATCATCAGCCGCCACGCATCGATGGCGCCGGTACCCATCTTATGGTAGTATGGAGCCATCTTGAGGGGAGACTGCGAATAGGCATAAGTCTTCTCCAATTTGCTGCCGATATACTGATCGATATCGTTCACGCTGGCCAGGATCATCCGTTTGAATTCGTCCCGGGAGAACTTTTTGCCCAGTTTCTTGGCATAGGAAAGGCCCAGGGCCACCACGCCGCTCACATGCGGGCAGGCCATGGAAGTTCCGTTCATGAAGCCGTAATCCAGTCCGGTTTTGTTGTAGGCGCCCTCCAGCCCCAATTGGGGCAGTTCCGAAGGAAGCGTAGAGAGCACCATGGAATCCCAGCGGTTGGTAACATGGTAAGCCTCCCCGCCCGGAGCCGAGATATTGCAACCCGGCCCATAATTGGTGTAGAAAGTGGGCAGGAAATCCGGACCGAAGGCCGATACACTGATAATGTCATAGAATGCTCCCGGATAGTGGGCGAAGTCGTGCGTTTCGTTTCCTGCCGCGAAGATGGCGATATTTCCGTCCAGGACAGGATTGTTGCTACAAGCCTCAAAATAATGGATGGCGTCTATCTCCACGGTTCCCTGGTTCTTGATGTAGGCATTGTCCGAAGAGTAGGCCCTGCTGATACCAAAGGAGCAGGAAATGACGGAGGCGCCCATATCGGCCGCATACTTGATGGCACGGGACGTTATGGAAGAACTACCGCCACGATCGTCCGAGAAAATCTGGCAGCTCATGATACGGCAGCCGTCTTTTTTGCCGGAGCCGCCCGCAATACCGCAAACACCCTTTCCGTTATTGTTAACGGCTGCGATGGTGCCGGCACAATGGGTTCCGTGACCGGAATCCCCTTTTACCTGCTTCCCTTCTACATGGGTCTTATCCCAGGAAATGGCACCGTTTCCCCAGGGATCGGAGGATTTATTCCGGCTGGCCGTGACAAAGTTGAAACCATAGACATCGTCGATGAAACCGTTTGCGTCATCGTCAATGCCGTTACCGGGAATCTCGCCCGGATTGGTCCACATATTGTCCGCCAGGTCCGGATGGGTATATTTAACGCCCTCGTCCACAACAGCAACGATAATGTCCGGATCTCCGCAGGTGAGCGTTGCCCAGACATCCGACACATTGACATCGGCACCGGCCTTGACGCTCTTGGAGATAGTTGCATTACCGGTGTTCTTGTAATGCCACTGGTTGCCCAGATACGGGTCATTGAACACACCATTGCCGGCCCGGGTGACAGGAGCGGCGGCATAGACCCCGTCCTGTGCATCGTTCCGGTAAATGGACTCATACTCCACCATTTCTATGAACCTGTCACGGGACAGTTTGAGCGCCTTGGTATCCACATCATCCGCTTCCGAAAAGGAAGCCTCATACCAGCGGTCCAGCCCGAAGCGGCGTTCCAGCTCTTCCCTGCCGGGTGTAGACTTGAAAACCTTTTCCAGGGTTACACCATACTCGGTTTCAAGTTCCTGCAAGCGAGACTCATCGGGTGCCGATACAAACTTGACCATGACGACATCGGAGAGCACATCCTCTCCCAGACGTACGATAGGGGCCATGTTCTCATCCACCAGCTCCATCCCTTCCTTCTGCACACAGGAGAAAAAGGCCATGGAGGTAATGGCTACTAAGAACAATTTAAAGGATTTCATCATCATTCTTTTTTTACGACAAGAGGCCCGGCGCCTCCGCGCCGGGTCTCAATTGTCGCGTAATCAATTAATTAGTACAAACTAATTGGTTTAACGGGTTTCTGCGTTCCTGGTGGCGATGGTGCTCATTCCTCCCATAGCCTTGCGGTCGTAGGAAACTGTAGCATTCACCTTCACAGGCTGAGGATCGCGCTCGAAACGGGACTCCAGGGAAGGAGCAACGGTCAGGGAAGAACCGGAAACCATTCCGGAAGGCTTGCTGACCTTGGCGGCTGCAGGAATTCCAAGAGGGTTCACGCCCTCGGGCAGAACGATCTTGAAAGCGCTGTTCGAGTTGGCATAATAGAAAGCACCGTCTTTGTAATTGGCCATAGAGATGAGCAGGGACTTCTCTTCAGGGAAGGTGACCACGCCATTCTCCAGCTTACCGAACGGGATTTCATTCTTCTCGATAACGTCGATGCCATAACCGGCGGCGACATACCGGCCGGCGGCACTGGCGATGGAGAACATACCGTAACCCCAGTCTACACCGATCTTCTGAGGAACGATGTACACGTGGTTGGCATCCGGAATGGTGAACACAATGTCATAGGACTTGGAGTCATCCCAGTCGCCCACATCGTTGTACGGGTACTTGCCATCGTAAGGATAGATCATACGGAAACGGGTAGGATCATCCTCGCTCTGCTCCATCTCCACCTCCATGGTCTGAGGCTCCACATTGAAGAAGGTGGTGAAGAAGTCTTCGGTATACAAACCTGTTCCGATCGGCTTCCAGGCCTCGGGAATGGCAGCGGTGGTAAAGATATCGTATGCAAGGGCATCCTCGCTGCCGTTGGTTGCCCAAACGACCACGGCGTAGGCCGTATCCGGATCCAGACCGGAAACGACATCATAGTAACCGCCAGCTCCGTTAATCTCGGCAAGGACTTCCTCAGAAGCGGCATAGCTGCCCTTCTCATCGGCCTTAAGGGTGGCCGCGAAATCGTTGGTGAGCTTGGAAGCTTCGATAATAGCGATATGGGCGTCCGTGATCTCGGAACCAACTATGCCATAAGCGAAGGAATCAAACTCGGTGAGACCCTTGTAACGGGAAGGAGTGGCCTCGGTGAAGACGTCGATATCCACAGCGTACTTTTCCTCATCATCGGCAGAGATGTACTTGAAGGTGACACTGGCGGAAGACTGAGGTGCCGGAGTGGCGCCTGCTTCAGCACCATAGGCCACGGCGACGAAGGTATACGTGCCGGAAGCACCAGGAGCAACGCCCAGCGTAGCATACTTGACAGCCTCTTCTTCATCCACCTCAAATTCGGAGAATTCAGTGGATTCATCGGTACCGTCGGAGATGGCAGCCACCTTGTTGCCAACCTGAGTTGCAGTGAGCTCGCCTTCATACACAGCGTACTTGATGCTGGAGATGTCCATACCGGCTTTCACGGAGATAGGGGTAACACCACCGTAAGGATAGTCGGCCTCCACTTCAAAGCTGTAGTCCACACGGGTGAAACCTTCGGCGATGAAGTAGTTGTTGTAGCCGCTGGGGCTCCAACCGCCAAGTCCGGGGATGAAGTAGTACGGATAGAAGAAGAATCCACCGTTTCCATCGTAGTAACCGAGCGGGTATCCCTGATCCGGGGAGCCTTCCACATTGGCGTCGTCCAGCCAGGAACCGTTAAGTTGGTCGATGCTGTAGCCGCGGGCGTTCCAGTACCAGAAGTAGTCGTACATATTGATAGGATCGGCCGGGGACGGGGTGGCAATCCAGCTGCCGCCGTTATAGTCGAAGCCAATGTACTGGGTTACGATTTCTACGAAGTCATTTCCCTGGTTGTTCTTGTGGCTGGCCTTGGTACCGGGCTTCAGGACGCTGTCCTGGTCGCCAACGTACCAACGTACAGTGAGGTCCGCAACAGGATCACCATGCCACAGGCCCAGAGGGTTGCCGCTGGCATCCTTGTCAATACTCTTGAAGAAGCAGGTACGGATACCGCCAACTTCATAGTATTCCATGGTAGCATGGCCTTCGCCACGGCTACCGGACCAGTTGTGGGTAAAGGTGAACACAGCCGGCTCACCGGTCTTGGGATTGAGGAAGTCCTTCATCTCCACGCAGAGGACGGAGAAGTCAAGGGCGACAGGATTGCTGTTGTACAGCGAAGCATAGTTGTTGTCTTCAATCGCAAAGCTGGCGGAATAGTTGACACCCTCCTTGGCGTTGTCAAAACGCAAGGTGAAGGTGGTCTCTTCCTGACCGTCGGCGAAGGAAACATCGTTCATGGTGAAGATACCATCCTCAGAGAAGGTGGCCTTTACCGGAACGGTGATGGCGCCGTTGGTGCTGGTACGCTTGACAATAATGTCAATGCACTTTTCCTGGGTAGGATTGTAAACGTGGCTACCACTGGCATCCTGGGACGGGAAGAACACGCCATAGCAACCAGCTGCCTCCTTAGGGCCGGGTTCATGCTTTTCGACTTCTTTCTGGCAGGATACCACTGTGAAAGCGGCAGCCGCAAGTAAAGAAAGGATATATGCTAACTTTTTCATATGTATCTATGTTTAAATTAGTCAGTAACACCGTCAAGAAGTCCAGCACCCTGGTCAATCTTGGGCTGCTGACCGCCCTGGTTGTCCACGATACCGAAGTTGGTATTCATCTCACCCATCGGGAAGCGCATTCTCAGCCAAGGATCCTGGGATTCCAAGTTGAAGCGGAAAGCGTCGGCAATGTTGGAAGTGCCGGCACCGTGGGAACGGACGATGGGCTTGTCCAGACGGAGGTTGTCCGTTACGCCAAAGCCTTCACCCCACAGTTCTACGCGGCGCTGGAACCAAATCTCGTCCAGGAGGTTACGGCCACCGGCGGCGGCGCTGTAGGAAGGATCACGATAAGTCTTCACGAAGTTTTCCAGGATGGAAGTGGCACTGCCGGCATCACCGCCGCGGGCCTTTGCTTCGGCCTGGATAAGGATCATTTCCTCCACGCGCATCAGCGGCATATCCTCCTCGTTAACAGTGGTAGCGATGGGGTTGCAGCCGAACTTCACGTTCGTGTAAGGCAGATAAGCGAGCTTGTCGGAACCGTCATCGGCATTGGCCACGTCGTCGAAACCGGGCCACTTGAGGCCGGCCAGGTTCGGGGAATTGAGTTCCTCATCCACCCACCAGCCCTTACGGACATCGGTAGCGGGGATCTTGTCCCAGAGCATCTTGTTGATGCAGGTGTACACCTGGCAGGCAGCGGCATAACTCCAGTTGGAGAAGGAACGGAGCCAGGAAGAGGTGGTGGCGTACAGGCCGTTACCGCCCACATTGGTGGGCAGGCCGGGAGCCATGTCGTAACCCCAGATCCAGTTGTGCTCGCTGATATCCATGAAAGCGGGCTTGGAGACTTCCTCGATGGAAGCAGGCTCGTAACCGGCGGCGGCGGCGACGGCATCGTCGTAAGCAGCCTGCCAATTACCCAGAAGCAGATTTACACGGGCGCGGAGGCCGTGGGCCACATTGGCGTCGACGTACATCTTGCTCTGACGGGAAGCACCTTCCAGCTTGTCCACAGCATAGTTCAGATCTTCCATTACATAGTCGTAGATCTCCTTAACGGTAGCGCGGGGATTGTTGGTAAAGTCCTCGGTCTTGGGAGTCACAAGCGGTACGCAAGGGAGATTGAGGGCGGGGCCTTCAGAAGTCTGCGTAAGCGGAGCGAACTGGAACTGCGGAGCCAGCAGCATGTAGGAGTAGGCACGCAGGACGCGGGCCTGGGCGATCATATTGATGGCATCGGGATCTTCCACATCCTCCGGATAACCGGAAACGAAGGTGTTCACGTCGCCAATCATATTGTAAGGAGCACGATAGCGGATGGCCGGGTTACGGTAGTTGTTGTTACGGGAGCTGTACTCACCGCAAACGGAGAACCAGTTGTAACCGCTGTCCGGAATAAGGGCATCGGCACCCTCCAGGTCATTGCAGAACAGAATCATCAGGAACTCCCAGTCGTCCGGGTTGTTGTACATCTTACGGGGTTTACCGATATTGGTGAACATACCGTTGAAAGATGCGGAAGCACGGGAAGGGGCGATGAGATTCGTCTCCTGAACCTGCGTTGCGAGCAAGGTACCTCCCTCGGGAACGACCTCGTCCATCTTGTTGCAGGCGGCAAAGGCAAGACCTAAAGCAAAAACGAAGAGTATTTTATTCAGTTTCATGTCTTTATCCTTTTTAAATTAGAAAGTGAGCGTGATACCACCGGTGATGGTGCGCATTGCGCCGTAGGAAGAAGAACCCTGGGCCATGGTGAAGGAACCCAGACCGAAAGCATTGCGGGGATCCAGACCCTTGCGAGCTGCGAAGACAGCGAGGTTTTCACCGGCCGCATAGATGCGGAGGGAAGAGATGCCGATCTTCTTGGTCCAAGAGGAAGGAAGCGTATAACCAAGGGTTACATTGTTGATGCTGAGATAGTTGGAGCTTACGAAGAAGCGGTCCAGAGCGCTCTGTGCAACCTGGGTGTCACCATCCATACGAGGGACATCCGTGTTGATGTTCTCCGGAGTCCAGGCCTTGAGCACGTCCTTGTGCCAAGCCTGACCGGCAGAAGCCTGGGTCCACATGAGCTGCTGGTAGTTACCATCGTAGTAACGGCCACCCAGCTGGAAGGAGCACTGTACGGAGAAGTCGAAGCCATAAGCGTTGATGCTGGTACCGAAACCACCGAAGAGCTTGGGCAGGATGGAGCCCAGTTCATACTGGGTTGCGTCGGAGAACACATTGGTGGTCTCGTCCTTTTCGCTGGTGATGTTACCGTCATCATCCTTCTCTACGATATGTTTCCAGTAGAGGCCTTCACCGGTTTCCTTATCCACGCCGGCATATTTGTACATGTAGGCGTCGTAGAGGGAACCACCCACCTTGTATACGAAGTTGGAACCACGGATACCGGTCTCCTTGTCCACGGAGTCATCCAGGGAAAGGATGGTGTTCTTATAGTGGCTCAGGTTCAAATTCCAGTTCCAGAACACGTTCTTGGTCTTGACGATGGCACCGTCCAGGGAAACTTCAACACCGCGGTTGCGGATGGAACCCACGTTCACGGGCATACGGCCGGTAGGGTTACCGGAGGAATAAGGAACGTTCTTGGAATAGAGCAGGTCCTTGGTGTCACGGTTGAAGTATTCAATGGTACCGTTCAGATAACCGTTGAACAGTTCAAAGTCGAAACCGGTATTGAAGGAGTGGGAAGTTTCCCAGGTGAGGTTCTCATTACCCTTATAGCTCATGGCGATAGAGTAATTGGTACCGTCGTAGGAAGTGGTGTACTGATCCGACCAGGGGAAGTTGCCGTCCAGGCCGTCATTACCCTGGATACCGTAGCTCACCTTGAATTTGAGCATGTTCACAGCGGGCACGTTGAACCAGGGCTCCTTGCTAAGCAGCCAGGCGGCACCCAGGGAACCGAAGTTACCCCAGCGGTGACCGGGAGCGAACTTGGAGGAGGCATCCCTACGGAAGGAAGCGGAAGCGAAGATGCGGCCGTCGTAGTCGTACTGCGCACGGGCCAGGATACCCTGGCTCAGATACCGGTTGGTAGAAGACGAGTTGGTCTTGCTGTCGGTACCCTTCGCGTTGCTCAATTCACCCACAAGCGGGTTGAAGAGGTGGTCGTTGGAACCGCTCACGCTCTGGCTGAGACGGGAATACTGCTCGTAACCGGCCAGGATGTCGAAATGATTCACCTCGGCGATGTCGAACTTGTATTCGGCCAGATACTGCTGGTTCACAGTGAACATACGGCTGTGGCCCACAGAGGCGGAACCGTCTACACCAGCGGCGGAACCGAACTCACTGTACAGATTGTTGTAGCGGGTGTTGTCGTTGGTGATACCGATGTTGGCGCTGAGGGTGAGACCCTTGACGGGAGTGAGGATGAGGCCCCACTTGCCCACCAGCACGTCGGCATAGGACTTATAAACGTCGTTATAGAGGTCACGGACAGCGTTACCTACGAAGTTCGGGCGCTTGAAGTTGGTATTGTTGGAGTCGTAAATCTGGCGACCGCTTTCGGTATAGAGGTAAGGTCTGCCAAGTTCGTCCACCTTACGCACATACAGCGGATAGATGGGGCCGATGTTGTTGGCAATGTAGAAAGCGTTGCCGGAGGAACCCCAGCTACCGGAAGATACGTTGTTGGAATCCGAATAGGAATAGCTCATGTTGGTTACGAAGCGGATCCAGCTCTTGATCTGGTATTCCGCATTGAGACGGGCGCTGTAACGCTGGTAACCGGAGTTGTACACGATACCGCCGTCGTTCAGGTAACCCACACCGGCATAGTAGGTGAAACGTTCACCGGCGCCGCTGGCGGATACGTTGTATTCCTGACGGAAGGAATTGTGGAAGGTCTCGTTGTACCAGTCGTCGGGTTCATACCAGTACTCACCGTCGGAATAACCCAGGACTGCGTTAGGGTTGATCTTGAAGTTGGTACCGATGAGCTTCTGGCCTTCCGGAACGGTGTACACCTGATAACCCAGACCGCCGTTCTTCTCGTTGAAGAGGTTCTGGTCGGCATAGGCATAGGATTCTGCCACGGAGTGTCCGGTGTAGTAGTACTTGTTGTACATGAGCTTGTAGTAGGTCTCATAGTACTCGGCCGGATCCGAAATCACATCGTACTGAGGGATGAGGCGGGAGTTGGAACCGAAGCGGGCGTCGAAACGCACCACGGCGTCACCGCTCTGACCCTTCTTGGTGGTGATGATGATAACACCGTTAGCACCACGGTTACCATAAATGGCGGAAGCGGCAGCATCCTTCAGGACGGACATGGACTCAACGTCGTTGGGGTTGATGTCCGAAATGGCACCGTCGTAAGGAACACCGTCCACAACGATGAGCGGGCTGGAGCTGGCGTTCATGGAGCCGATACCGCGGATGCGGATGGTGGGAGCGCCGCCAGTGGGGTCACCGCTGGAGGAGATGATCTGCACGCCAGGCGTGGTACCTGCGAGAGCCGTAGTGACCTTGGAGGTAAGCTTCTTGGAGATGGTTTCACTGTCCACCATTGCGGCAGAACCAGTGAAGGAGCTCTTGGTAGCCGTACCATAGGCCACCACGATGGTCTCGTCCAGAAGCTGGTTGTCATCTACGAGAACGATGCTGATGTTGTTGCGACCGCCCACAGGGACCGACTGGTCGATGTAGCCCATGCAGTTCACATCAAGGACACCGTTGGACGGAACACTCAGGGTGAACGCTCCGTTGACATCCGTCATGGTATAGACCGTGCGGCTGCCCTGCAGAACCACATTGGCACCCACAATAGCCTCACCAGCCTCATCCTTCACAGTACCCCTCACAGTGATGTTCTGTGCGGTTGCTGCGATGGATAATGCAAGCAATACCATGGCTGTGAAAAAAACACGCATTTTTTTCATAAGCACTTTAGATTAGTTAAACATAAAATTATACACTACAAATATTCAGCTCAAATTACCACCCTTGAGGGCGATATACAATGATGCAGTTGCAAAGATGATAATTTCATTTTACAATTCCAAAGGGAAAAATTAATAAAAATTCATAGGAATAGTAGTTTCCAGGCAGATTTTCCGCATAATTATTGCAAAAACAAGGATTTAGCGCTTTAAAATCGTAAACATTTCGGGTAAAATGCTTACATCTTTTTAGGAGGAAAAATTTTTAAAAAATTTTCAATTTGTCACTTATACCTTTATTATATTTATATGTTGTGGCCGGCTGTAAATCAAGAGAATAGTTTTGTATTTTTATGTCGGAATCCGTACCTTTGAATTATGAAAAAAACTTGGAAACTCATTCTTGCGGGCTTGCTGGTGGCCACAAAGGCCTTCGGACAGGAAGGAGACGCCCTTCCTTTTACCCGCATAGACCGCAATCCGGTAACATCGGCCTTTGCCGGGGCGGGCGCCGCATATAACGGGTCGGCCGCGTATAGCGCCTTCGGTAGTGCCGCCATGCTGCCGTTCTTCGGCGGAACCCTGGATGCGGGCGTTTCCTACCAGCGGTGGGCGCCGGGCCTTTCCGTTTCCAACAACATCAGCGTGGGCGCCGCCTATAAGATCATGCCCCGGCTGGGTCTCTCGCTGGGCTATACGCTGGAAAACGGTGCCGCCTATGAGATATACGAGGGCCCCGGAAACCCTTCCGGCATCTTCTATCCCAAGAATCACGTCATTGCGCTGGGCGTGGGTATCGGCATTACGGAAATGATAAGTGCAGGCGTGAACGTGCGCTATGCCCGGGACGCCTCCGCATACGGACACATCTACGGCGGTGTAAGTGCCGATGTATTTGCAGGCGTGCAGCTTAGCGAAGCGCTGCGCATCACCGCCGGCCTCTCCACCCTGGGCACCCGCGTGGCCGATAGCTGGGCGCAGCCCGCCTCCGTAAAAGCCGCCGTGAACTGGTCCCCCGCCCTGCCTGGAGACAACGCCCTGGATGTATTGGCCGATGTGGACTATTATTTCTCCGGCAACTTTTCCGCCGCCGCTGGTCTCCAGTACGCCTGGAGGCAGATGCTGTTTATCCGTGCCGGGTACCGCTTTGCCTCCGGGAAATGCGTGATTCCAGGGCACCTGGCCTTGGGCCTGGGCATTAAATTCAGCGGTTTCCGAGTAGACCTGAGCTGGCTCACCGCTTCCCAGCCCCTGGGCAATACCCTCAATATCGGCCTGGGCTACAGCTTCTAAAGTTTTTTTTGCAAAGCCGGAAAAAGTTCCTATATTTGCAGTCCCGTTTTTCGGGACTCAGACTGGAGAGATGCTCGAGTGGCTGAAGAGGCACGCCTGGAAAGCGTGTGTACCCCAAAAGGGTATCGCGAGTTCGAATCTCGCTCTCTCCGCAAAAAAGACAGCTAGATGCTGTCTTTTTTTGTTGGTGCGCTAAGCTTAAGCACCTCACTCACAGCCTATTACGAAAATACCCTGCTGTCAAAGTGCAGCAGGGTATTCTTTTAAATTGCTGTTAATCAAGCATTAACGCATCTTGATATCCCACTTGGCGTTGTCGTTGTTGAAATCGAACTTGGCCAGGGTGGGGGTGCTGTCGGCGACGGAGTAGAGGCACCACTTCTGCGGGTGGTGGCAGCCGGGGATGGCCTTGGGGGCGATGCGCCAGGTGCCGTCGGTGAGCTGCTCGATCTTCCAGAGCTGCTCGTCGGCGCCGGTGAATTCCGGAACGGTCACTACCTCGTGGCCCTCGGCGGCTGCCAGGGCACGATTGGTGCCTTCAATCACAATCTTGTAGTACGGGCCACCCAGATAACCGCCGGCATCCGGAACGGCCTCGATGCACCATTTCTGGTGAGGACGGGCCATGTAATCGTTGCAGCGGGCGGGAATGACACCCTCCGGCCAGCCGCCGATCACTTCTTCCAGCTTCTGGCCTTCCACAACCACCACGGGCTGATCCTGTCCACGGCCGAAACCGCGCATGCCACCCTGGGCGCGCACGAAGTCAACGGTGAGTTCAAGGGCATAACCGCGACGGCGGGAGAGGATCTTGTACTTGCCGTCCTGGAGGATTTCACCGGCCTCCGGCCAACCGTCTTTCCAGAGGATGGGACGGATGGCGAGGGTGCTGCGGCCGCTGAGGTCCAGATCGGCCTCCCAGTGGAAGGACATCTTTTCCACACCGGGCTCCACGATGTAACGGCCGAAGTGACCGGCGCCGAAGCGGCGCTCCTCGGCAGCGACGACCATCTTGCCACCGCCCTGCATCATGTCACGGCCCATATTGTCAAGGAAAGGACCGAAAGGATTGCGGGAACGGCCTACAATGATATTGTAAGTGGAGTTGGCGCCGTCGCAGCAAGTGCCGTGGGTACCCAGCAGATAGTACCAGCCATCGCGGTACATCATGGTGGAAGCCTCGCAGTCGATGGCTACGTCATAGTCTCTGGCACCTTCCAGGCGGCCACCGGTCTTGGGATCCAGTTCCACCATGCGGATGTTGCCGAAATAGGTGCCGAAGGTGCAGAACAGACGGCCGTTGGGATCCATCAGGAAGCCCACGTCGATGGCATCGCAGTCTTCGTCCATCTCTGAATGGGCCACCTCGATGGGATCCGAGTAGCCGAAATCCGGGGATTCCGGATCCAGGGACTTGTTCCACATGGTGAGGATACGGCCGGCGTGACCACCGCCCAGGCCACCGCCCGTGGCGCTGTAACCAACCAGGTAACGGTCACCGATCTTGATGGCATCCGGAGCCGCACCGCCGCCGGGGCGCACGGCACCGCTGTCCCATACCCAACCGTCCGAAGACATGAGGCCGCCGCCACCGGTGCCGAAGGTAAAGTACTTACCGTTGCACTCCATGATGGTGGAAGGGTCGTGAATATAAGGTTTGCCCACCTGGGCAGCTGCAGAAAGGCAGAACAGGGCTACGATGCCCGCAAGAAGAATATTCTTTTTCATGGCTTATTTCGTGCTGAGGGTGATGTTCTTGACGGGATTGCCGGCTTCGTCGATGAAGCGGCAGCAGAAGTCGCTCATGCCGGGGCCGTTGATGACGGCGCCCCAGATGACATTGCGGCCTTTCTTGAGGGTGAGACGCGGGGAGGCGCAGTCGTCCATTACGCGGCGGCGGTCGCCGGAGAGGATAACGGCCTCTTCACCGTTCACCCACCACATGGAAGCGGAGTTGGAACCCACGGCCAGGCGCACGTTGGGAATGTCTTCCTCGCAGTTGACCACGGTCACAGCCCAGAAGATGACGCCGTAACGGTCCTCGGTGAGGTTGGTAGCGAAGCGGAAGAGCTTCACGTTGGGCATCTTGCTGTCGAAGGCATGCCACTTGAGCGTGACCTTCTTCTGCTCGTACTTGGGAGGTTCCATGCCGAATCCCATGGGACGGCCGCCCTGCAGGTTCACCGGCGGCTGATACTCCACGGTCATCTTTACTTTGTCTCCGTCCTTGGGAAGGACGTCTCCAAGCTGACCTTTAAAATACTGCTGGCCGAAGACCTCACGGATGTAGCTGTCTACGAAAACCGTGTTGGAACGGTTGGGCTTGCTGATGGGCTCCAACAGCAACCAGCGTCCCAGGAAGCCCTGTGCATCCGGCGTCGCGGTGGGCGTGGTGACAGGGACCAGATACTTGTCCAACTGGATGGACCTGTCGGCATAGACCTGCGCCCGTGCGGAGAATCCCGGCATCAGGAGCATGAGGCCCATGACAACGAAGAGGGTTTTGATTGTGCTTTTCATAAATGTTATAAGAAATTATGTGTAGTGTTCTCGTCTACTAAGTTACAAAAAAAAACGAAAAAAAATGACCCTCCGGAAGTCATAGTAACTTCCGAAGGGTCTCTGAGCGGATATTTGAAAGAATTCGACCTAAAAACTAAAGTCTGGCGGATCCTTACAAATCGTTCATCACGTCCATGGCCTCCGACTTGGAACCCACAACGATGTCCTGGTAGCGGGCCAGACCGGTACCGGCCGGGATGAGATGACCGCAGATGACGTTCTCCTTGAGGCCTTCCAGGTAGTCCACGCGGGCACGGATGGCGGCTTCCGAGAGCACCTTGGTCGTCTCCTGGAAGGAGGCTGCCGAGATGAAGGAACCCGTCTTGAGGGCGGCGCGGGTGATACCCTGCAGCACCTGGGAAGCGGTGGCCGGACGAGCCGGACGCACAGCCATCAGTTTCATGCCCTGACGCTCCAGCGAAGCGTTTTCGCCGCGTACGTCACGGGCCGAGATGATGTCACCTTCCTCGAAGCGCAGGCTCTCGCCGGCGTCTTCTACGTAGAACTTGCCGAAGATGGCGTCGTTGCGGTCCATGAACTCCCACTTGTCCACCAGTTCCTCCTGGAGGAATTCGGTGTCGCCCGGGTCGTTGATCTGGACCTTGCGCATCATCTGGCGCACGATGATCTCGAAGTGCTTGTCGTTGATCTTCACGCCCTGCAGACGATACACGGCCTGAATCTCATTCACAATGTACTCCTGTGCCTTCACAGGACCCAGGATGTTCAGGATGTCGGTAGGCGAAGTGCCGCCGTCGGAAAGACGGGTACCGGCCTTCACATAGTCGTTCTCCTGCACCAGGATCTGCTTGGTCATGGGCACTTCATAAGCGCACTCCTTGCCGGAACGGTTCTTCACGATGATCTCCCTCTTGCCGCGCTTCACCTTGCCCATGCGCACCTCACCGTTGATTTCGGAAAGGATGGCCGGGTTGGAAGGAGTACGGGCCTCGAAGAGTTCGGTCACTCGCGGCAGACCGCCGGTGATATCGCTGGACTTGCCGATGGCACGGGGGATCTTGATGATCACGTCACCCACCTTTACGGGAGCGCCGTCACTGATCATGATGTGGGCACCCAGCGGGAGGTTGTACTGACGGAGGATCTTGCCAGCAGCGTCGATGATGAGCATGGAAGGCGACTTGGTCTTGTCACGGCCTTCGATGATCACCTTGTCCGTTGCGTTGGAGAATTCGTCGGCACTTTCCTCGCGGAAGGTCACACCTTCCACCATGTTCTCGAAGCGGATAGTACCGGCCGTTTCGGCGATGGTGGTGGCGTTGTAAGCGTCCCATTCGCAGATGAGGTCCCCGTTGTGTACCTTGTCGCCATCCTTGAAGTACAGCACGGAGCCGTAAGGGATGTCATACTGGGAATAGTTCATGCCGGTGCGTTCGTCCTGGATGCGGAGTTCCGCCATCCGGGAAACCACCACCTGGCTCACGGAGCCGTCCTCGTTGGTCCTTTCGATGGTACGCAGTTCCTCAAAGGCCAGCTTACCTTCGTACTTGGAGACAATGGAGGAATCGGCCACGGAACCGGAAGCGGTACCACCCACGTGGAAGGTACGGAGGGTAAGCTGCGTACCGGGTTCGCCGATGGACTGGGCGGCAATCACACCCACCACCTCGCCGGTTTCCACCATGCGGGAAGTGGCCAGATTGCGGCCGTAGCACTTGGCGCAAACGCCCTTGCGGGATTCGCAGGTGAGCACGGAACGGATTTCCACCTGCTCGATGGGGAGCGTGTCGATGAGCGCGGCCACATCCTCGCGGATTTCCTCGCCGGCTGCGATGATGAGCTCTCCGTTGAGCGGGTTGATGATGTCGTGCACGGAGGTACGGCCCAGGATTCTCTCACCCAGGGATTCCACCACCTCGTCCTTGTTCTTGATGGCGGTGGCGATGAGGCCGCGGAGGGTTCCGCAGTCTTCCTCGGTGATGATCACGTCGTGGGACACGTCCACCAGACGGCGGGTGAGGTAACCTGCATCGGCCGTCTTGAGGGCGGTATCGGCCAGACCCTTACGGGCACCGTGCGTGGAGATGAAGTATTCCAGCACCGTCATGCCTTCCTTCAGGTTGGACACGATGGGGTTCTCGATGATTTCGTTACCGGCGGCACCGGACTTCTGCGGCTTTGCCATCAGGCCACGCATACCGCACAGCTGCTTGATCTGCTGGGTGGAACCACGGGCACCGGAATCCAGCATCATGTACACCGGGTTGAAGCCCTGCTGGTCGGCAGAGATCTGCTTCTTCACGATGCCGGTGAGCTGGTTGTCGATGGAGGTCCACAGGTCGATGACCTTGTTGTAACGCTCGTTGTTGGTGATGAAACCCATGGCGTAGTTGGCCTTGATGGCTTCCACCTCGTTGTAACCCTTCTCGATGAGGGAAGTCTTCTCCGCGGGCACCAGCACGTCTCCCAGGTTGAAGGAGATACCGGCACGGAAGGCCTGGTCGTAACCCAGATTCTTGATATCGTCCAGGAACTGGGCGGTACGGGTTACGCCGGTGGACTTGATAACCGTGGTAATGACGCTTCTGAGAGCCTTCTTACCCAGTTCCTCGTTCACGAACGGCACTTCGTCCGGCATGTACTGGTTCACGATTACACGGCCGGCGGTGGTCTTCACCATCTCCGTACCCTTGGAAGGATCCTGCTTGTCCTTGGGCAGACGGACCAGGATGGGAGCGTGCATGTCGATGACCTTTTCGTCAAAGGCAATGATCACTTCCTCCGGACCGTAGAACTTGAGTCCCTCGCCCTTGGCGCCCGGACGTTCCTTGGTGATGTAGTACAGACCCAGCACCATATCCTGGGACGGCACGGTAATAGGAGAACCGTTGGCCGGGTTCAGGATGTTGTGGGAGCCCAGCATCAGGAGCTGGGCCTCCATGATGGCGGCGTTGCCCAGCGGCAGATGGATAGCCATCTGGTCACCGTCGAAGTCGGCGTTGAAGGCCGTACAGGCAAGCGGATGCAGCTGGATGGCCTTACCTTCGATCATACGGGGCTGGAAGGCCTGGATACCCAGACGGTGCAGGGTAGGTGCACGGTTAAGCAGCACCGGATGACCCTTCATCACGTTCTCCAGGATGTCCCAGATAACGGGATCCCTGCGGTCCACGATCTTCTTGGCCGATTTCACCGTCTTCACGATGCCGCGCTCGATGAGCTTGCGGATCACGAAAGGCTTGTAAAGCTCTGCAGCCATGAATTTGGGAAGACCGCACTCGTGCATGTTGAGTTCCGGACCCACCACGATAACCGAACGGGCGCTGTAGTCCACACGCTTACCCAGGAGGTTCTGGCGGAAACGGCCCTGCTTACCCTTGAGGGAATCCGACAGGGACTTGAGGGCGCGGTTGCTCTCGCTCTTGACGGCCGACGACTTCTTGGAGTTGTCGAAGAGGCTGTCCACAGCTTCCTGGAGCATGCGCTTCTCGTTGCGCAGAATCACTTCCGGAGCCTGGATCTCGATGAGTTTCTTGAGGCGGTTGTTGCGGATGATGACGCGGCGGTACAGGTCGTTGAGGTCACTGGTGGCGAATCGGCCGCCATCCAGCGGAACCAGCGGACGCAGGTCCGGAGGGGTGACGGGAATCACCTTCATGATCATCCATTCCGGACGGTTCACGTCCTTGGACTCCTGGAACCACTTCACCACGGACAGGCGCTTGAGGAGTTCGGTCTTGCGCTGCTGGGAACCTTCGTTCCGCATGGCGTGACGAAGCTCCCGGCCCAGGACATCCACGTCAATCTCCTTCAGGAGGTCGTAGATGCCTTCGGCACCCATCTTGGCCACAAAGTTCATGCTCTCCTCCCAGGTTCCTTCCTCCTCCTTTTTCTTCCGGAGTTCCCAAAGGCGTTCCTGGGCGGTGAAATACTCATCCTCGGACAGCAGGTCCATCTTCTGGAGACGCAGCTCGTCGGCCACCTCTTCGCTGCCCAGCAGGCCGGGGTTCACCACGATATACTTCTCGTAGTAAATCACGGATTCCAGGCGCTTGGAAGGGATGCCCAGCAGGGCGCTGATCTTGTTGGGAGCGCTCTTGAAGTACCAGATATGGGCCACCGGAACGGTGAGGGTGATATGACCCATCCGTTCGCGGCGAACCTTCTTCTCCGTCACTTCCACGCCGCAGCGGTCGCACACGATTCCGCGGTAGCGGATTCTCTTGTACTTGCCGCAGTAGCACTCGTAGTCCTTGGTGGGACCGAAGATCTTCTCGCAGAACAGGCCTTCACGCTCCGGCTTGTACGTCCTGTAGTTCACCGTTTCCGGCTTCAGGACCTCGCCGCAGGAACGCTCGGTGATGTCTTCCGGAGAAGCGAGCGAAATGGAGATGCGGGAGAAATTGCTCTTTACCTTGTTTTCTTTATTATTAAAAGCAGGCATAGTCTTTTCTTTCTATTTGTCCAAGATTAGTCCAGTGTGACCTTGAGGCCCAGTCCGCGGAGTTCGTGCAGGAGCACGTTCAGGGACTCGGGGATACCGGGAGTAGGCATCGGGTCGCCCTTCACGATGGCTTCGTAGGTCTTGGACCGTCCGTTCACATCGTCGGACTTCACGGTGAGAATCTCCTGGAGGGCATTGGCAGCGCCATAGGCCTCGAGGGCCCACACTTCCATTTCACCGAAACGCTGGCCGCCGAACTGGGCTTTACCGCCCAGAGGCTGCTGAGTGATAAGCGAATACGGGCCGATGGAACGGGCGTGCATCTTGTCGTCCACCATGTGACCCAGCTTGATCATGTAGATCACACCCACGGTAGCGGGCTGGTCGAACCAGTCGCCGGTACCGCCGTCGCGCAGACGGGTCTTACCGAAACGGGGCACACCGGCCTTGTCCGTATAGGCGCAGATCTCGTCGATGGAGGCACCGTCGAAGATGGGCGTGGAGAACTTGAGGCCCAGTTCACGGCCGGCCCAACCGAGCACGGTCTCGTAAATCTGGCCCAGGTTCATACGGGAAGGCACACCCAGCGGGTTCAGGACGATATCCACCGGAGTACCGTCCTCAAGGAACGGCATGTCCTCCTGACGGACGATCTTGGCCACGATACCCTTGTTACCGTGACGGCCGGCCATCTTGTCACCCACGGTGATCTTACGCTTCTTGGCAATGTACACCTTGGCGATCTGCATCACGCCGTTGGGAAGCTCGTCGCCCACCTTGATCTTGTCCAGTTCGCGCTTGGCGCGGGTCTCGGCCTCCTTATGGGCGATGCAATAGCCGCCGATAAGGTCGCGGACCATCTGAGAAGTCTTGGCGTCGTTCACCCACTTGGCGGTGGAGATGTTCTGGTAATCGGCATCCTTGAGGGCCTGGAGGCTGAATTCCTTGCCCTTAGGGAAGATTTCCACGCCGTAGAGG
>JAEEQF010000109.1 GCA_016285175.1 Bacteroidales bacterium | reverse complement strand
CCGTTTCCCGCTGATCCAGCTGCAGGAAACCACGCAGAGCATACCCAGTATGAAAAGTAAACGTCTCATCTCTACAAAGATAGTATTTTTTTTCATGTTGGCATCAATAGTGGTATGGAAAGGCGTTTTTCTGTCCACACGGCAGTGGCTTTTGCGTTTTTGCCGTTTTTCCTGGCCGTGTTGACACAGGGAAGGGCCTGTGGGGGTGTTATTCTGTCTACACGGCAGCGGCAGTGATGGCGCGGGCCACCACATAGCCCGTACTCCAGGCGGCCTGGAGGTTGAAGCCGCCGGTAATGGCATCAATGTCAAGCACTTCTCCGGCAAAGAAAAGACCGGGATGGTGCTTGCACTCCAGCGTATTGAGGTCGATGTTGGACAGTGCCACGCCGCCGGCGGTCACAAACTCTTCGCGGAATCTGCTTTTCCCGGAGAGGGGATAGCTGCTGGCGGTGAGGGTGGCGGTGAGGCGGTTCAGCCCCTTGGAACCCAGTTCCGCCCAGCGGATGTCCTTCCGGAGCCCGGCCTTGTCCAGCAGGTGGCTCCAGAGCCGTGCCTGCAGAAGATGGGTACTGGAAACCTGTTTCTGGGGATTCTCCAGGGCCGATTCCTGAAGCAGCGAGCGCACCTGCCCTTCAGGGGCGTTAAGCCAGTTGACGCTGAGGGTCCCCTTGTATCCGGTTTCGGCCAGATACCGGGCGGCATGGGCGGAAAGTTTGAGCGTGGCCGGCCCGCTGAAGCCCCAGTCCGTGATGAGCAGGGGCCCTTCGGCCCTGAAAGCCGTCCCTTGCAGGCCGATGGAAGCCTCCACCACCAGCCCCATCAGGCTCCGGAGCCCGGGGTCCGGAACGGTAAAGGTAAAAAGCGAAGGAACCGGCGGCACCAGCTCCAGCCCCAGCCCCTCCAAAAACGGCAGCCCCCTGGCTGCACCACCAGTGGTAACCACCACAAAATCAAAGGCTTCTCCGTTAACGAAGAGCGTTTCGTCCGAAGGGATGGAGCTGTGCTCTGACGTAGCATCGGCTATATTTTTCGCGGAGGCAGAGCACAGCTCCGTCCCTTCTGCAACGGCATCAGCGCGCGTTGGGTTTGCGATGGCTTCGGGAAATTGGCTTTTCGGGTACCGCCCCGAAAAGTAATTATCCGATGCCGTGGGCCCAGCAGAAGCCGTAAGGGAAGTTACCGGTGTGCTAAGCCGCAGGTCCACGCCTTTCATGCCCCTTAGCAGGCAGCGTACTATGTCCATGGCATCCTGGCTCCGGGGGAACCAGCAGTGGTCGGCCTGAAGCACGCAGGGGACCCCTTCGGAGGTGAACCAGCGGATGGTGTCTTCCTGCGAGAAAGCCTTCAAGGCGCGTTTCATCACCCTTTCGCCCCGGGGATAGGCCTCGGAGAGCGAGCGGATGCCCTGGAAATCATTGGTGAGGTTGCATCGGCCCCCGCCCGTTATGGCCACCTTCGAGAGCGGCTTGGGCCCGGCCTCAAACACCGTCACAGCCAGCTCCGGAGCACATTTTCGGAGCTGCGCGGCGCAAAAGCACCCCGCCGCTCCGGCTCCTATGATGGCTGCGCGTTTCATCGGATCTTATATTCTTTCATCTGCCGGGCCAGGGCGCGGTGGCCGGGACAGACACTCTCCAGCAAGGCGTGGAACTCCGGGCTGTGGTTCAGGTACTTAAGGTGGCAGAGCTCGTGCAGCATCACATAATCCCTTAGCTGGGAAGGCAGCTCCACCAGCCGCAGGTTCAGGTTGATGTTGCCCAGGGAACTGCAGCTTCCCCAGTTACTTACGTTATTCTTGATGAATACTTTATTGTAGTGGAAACCGTGGAGGGCGGCCAGTTCCGCCAGTCGGGGCGGCAGTTCCTGCTTTGCCTGGGCGCGCAACTGCTCCACCCGGGCGTTCACCGGTGCCTTGCGGGGTTTCCTTCTTCTTGCGACAATGGTGAAAAAACGACCCGTGAAAGGGTTGAGGAAGAGCCTAGTCATCGTCCTCCTCCGGCAGCACAATCTGCTTGTACTGATTCTTGCGCTTGAGCCAGCGTTCCCTGGCGTACTGCTGCATGTCCGTGATGGTGTCGTTCTCGTCTATGATCTCCATTCCCAGAATGGTTTCCATGATGTCTTCCAGCGTGATGATACCCTGGAAACAGCCATAGTCGTCTATGATGATGGCCATCTGGTCTTTGGTCTTTAGGAGGCTCTCCCAGATGTCGGATACGGTGGTCTCCTCGTGGAAGGCGGCAATCTTGCGCTTGATGGTCTTGAGGCGCATGTCGAATTTGTCTTCGGCCAGGTTCTCCAGGACGTCGTAGCGGAGGATGTATCCGGTGATGAACTCCGGGGAATCGGCATACACGGGGATGCGGGAGTTGTGGGAAAGCTCCTCCTGCTTGTAGAACTGCTTGAGTGTCATGCTCTCCGGGGCGATGGCGGCCACCACGCGCGGAGTCATTACGTCGTATGCCTTTATGTCGTCCAGCTTGATGATGTTCTGGATAACCTTGTTCTCGCTGTTGTCCAGCACGCCCTCTTCCTCGCCCATATTGGCCATGGCGCTCACTTCTTCGCGGGAGATGCCCACGTCCGGATCCTCGTCCGAGATGCTGTTGTGCAGCTTATCGATGACCCAGACGATGGGATAGAGGATGATTACCAGGAATCGCATGACCTTGGACAGCCACAGCAGGCCTTTCCAATGAGACGTGCCGATGCTCTTGGGAACGATTTCCGAGAAAACCAGGATGAGGATGGTCATGATGGCGCTGATGATGCCGAACCAGTGGTCTCCGGTGAGGAGGGTGGCCTGATGGCCCACGGCGGCGGCGCCCAGGGTGTTGGCTATGGTGTTGAGGGACAGGATGGCGCTCAGGGGGCGGTCCGGGTCCTGCTTGAACTTCATGAACAGGGCGGCGTTCTTGTCGCCTTCGTCCTCTTTCATGCTGATATACGACAGGGGTGTGGACATGAGCACCGATTCCAGCAGGGAACAGAGGAATGAAACTCCCATAGTGAGGAGCAGATATAGGATAAGCAGGCCCATTTTCAACTTTTAACCCACAAAAATACAGAATTTTCCGTAAATTTGCACATATTAACTGAGCCCGTTAGGAAAAATATGAAGAAAGAACAGATACTCATCCGCATCTCCGGTCAGGACCGGGTAGGTCTTACTGCGGATATCATGGCCATCCTGGCCAAATACGACGCACAGATCCTGGACATCGGCCAGGCCGATATCCACAGCACGCTTACGCTGGGCATCCTCATCCGCATAGACGAGGAACACTCCGGCCAGGTGATGAAGGAACTGCTTTTCAAAATCACGGAACTGGGAAGTATCAGCATCGGCTTCGCGCCTGTTACGGACGAGGATTACGAGGCCTGGGCCGGCCGGCAGGGGAGGAACCGCTACATCCTCACCGTTATCGGCCGCAGCCTCAGTGCGGAGCAGATTCACGCCGCCGCCAAGGTGATATCGGCCCACGGGCTTAACATAGACGCCATCCGTCGCCTTACGGGCCGGATGAGCATCATGCAGCCGGAAAAGAACGTCCGGGCCTGCGTGGAGTTCTCCGTCCGCGGATTCCTGTCGGCCGATGACAAGAAAGCCATGCAGCAGGACCTGATGGCCATGGGTACCGAAGCCGGAATTGACTTCTCTTTCCAGAAGGACGATATGTACCGCCGGATGCGCCGCCTCATCTGCTTCGATATGGACTCCACCCTCATCCAGGCCGAATGCATAGACGAGCTGGCCCGCCGCCACGGGGTGTACGACCAGGTGGCCGCCATCACGGAACGGGCCATGCGCGGAGAGATAGATTTCAAGGAAAGCTTCACCGAAAGGGTTGCTTTACTTAAAGGTCTGGATATATCTGTGATGCAGGATATTGCAGAGCATCTGCCCATTACGGAAGGCACGGACCGACTCATGTCCGTTCTCAAGACCTGCGGCTACAAGATTGCCATCCTGAGCGGCGGCTTCACCTTCTTTGGAGAGTACCTCCAGCGCAAGTACGGCATCGACTATGTGTATGCCAACGAGCTGGAAGTGGGAGAGGACGGTAAGCTTACGGGCCGCTATGTGGGCGAGGTGGTGGACGGCCGCCGCAAGGCCGACCTGCTCAAGCTCATTGCCCAGACGGAGAAGGTGAACCTGGCACAGACCATCGCCGTGGGCGACGGTGCCAACGACCTGCCCATGCTCAACGAAGCCGGCCTGGGCATTGCCTTCCACGCCAAGCCGCGCGTGAAGGAAAGCGCCCGCCAGAGTATCAACACCATCGGCCTGGACGGTGTGCTGTATTTCATCGGCTTCAAGGACAGCCAGTTAGGCGAACAGGGAAAAATGTAGACCATGCTTAAGATCGGAGACAGAATGCCGGAATTCGAGGTCATGGACCAGGACGGCAACAGGGTTAGTTCCAAGGACTTTATCGGCAAGGGCCGGAAGACCATCATTTACTTTTACCCTAAGGACAACACGTCCGGATGTACGGCCGAAGCCTGCAGTTTCCGGGACAATTATGCGCAGCTGACCGCTGCCGGCTATAACGTGGTGGGCGTGAGCAAAGACAGCGCCAAGTCCCACAGCGGCTTCCGGGCCAAGTATGAACTGCCTTTCCGGCTGCTGGCCGATACCACCACGCAGATGCTGCAGGATTTTGGTGCCTGGGGAGAAAAAAAGATGTACGGCAAAACCACGCTGGGTACGCTTCGCCGCACATTTATCTTCAATGAGGATGGCATCCTGGAGCGTATCATCGAGAAGGTGGATACCAGGAATGCTGCCTCTCAGATTCTGGAAGCATAGTTATTCATCTGTGATTATTCCTTTGGAGCTGCGGACCTGCCGGCATACGTTGCAGGCCTGCCCTTTCAGTGTGGCAGGTATCCTTCATGACCGTAGCAGGTACCCCTTATGTCTGCAGCCGGTCTGAAAATAGTTGGGGTACCTGCGACGCTAAAACGCGTGTATGGCCGATTCCCGTCGCAGGCCCCTATCCTCTTGTTTGACCTGCGACACTTACTGTCAGGACCTGCGACGGTGACCGGGATACATCCTTATACGGAAATGGCCGTATGGTTTTTTCTTGGCAAATCGGCCCTACAGGCTGCTGCAAGGCCATTTCTTCTCTTTTTGAAAGCATTTTTGCACGGTTTTCTCCTGTTGCTTACCTTAAAAAACGGCCATGGAGAGCACTGGAATGCCGAAATGAAAAGTAAACGTTTCTCTTTTTGCCAACACGGATAATCTTTCTTTCCTTTGTTGAAACATAGGCTATATGAAAAGAAGCTTAGAAAGAAGAATGCCGGACGGAACAGTGCGTACCGTTTATCCTTTCCACATCAGTCTGGAGGGGATGGAGTCGGTGGTGCTTTGCCGGGATGTGGAAGACTATGACCGGATGGAGAAAACTTTCTTTGTCTGCTCCTGGGAAAACAATGTATTGATTATCATTTATGTAGTGATGTCAAACCATGGGCATCTGTCGGTACTGGCAACAGACTATGAATCGGCCCGCAGGACAGGGACCGATATCCTGAAAAGATATTCCCAGTACATGTCCGGCCGATATCCGGTGCAGGGCACTTTGCGCAGGGCGAGCGTGGATGTCCAGTATCTGGACTCTGACTGGTATGTGCGCAATACGCTCGCATATATTCCCAGGAATGTGCTGGATACCGGTTGCCGGATAGAAGACTACCGGTGGTCCGGTTACCGGGGTATGTTTGTGAACGGCCAGTGCAGGGCGCCCCGGTACAAAGTGAGTGCCATGAGCCGCCGCCAGCGGGAAGCCGTATTCCATACGCATGCCAACCTGGCGGATGTGCCCTGGTGCTTGGATGCCGAAGGTCATCTGGAGCCGGCCAGCTGCTGTGACTGGCAGTATCTGGAAGCGGCTTTCAACAACGATCAGGCGTTTTTCCTGAAGACCATCGGCACCCTGAATCCGGCCGAAATGCATCTGAAATTAGTGGAGAGTCCCCGTCGCTGGCGGAATGATTCCGAGTTTATCCTGACGGTGGGAGACATTGCCCTCCGGTGGTTCAACAAGGAAATAGACAATCTGACTCTGGAACAGAAGAAGCGGCTGGTTCCCTATCTGAAAAGGAGTTTCCATACATCCGTGTCACAACTGGCCCGATGTGTCCGTCTTAGCCCCAGAGAAATCCGGGAAACCCTGAAACAATGTGAAGGTGCCCCTAAAGAAAGGTAGTAAAACCTGGGACTGTTGCAGGTACTGAGAGTGAGCGTTGCAGGTCAAACAAGAGTATAGGGACCAGCGACGGGAATCGGCCATACACGCGTTCTAGCGTCGCAGGTACCTCATTTCTTTTCGGACCTGCTGCATTCATCCCGGGAACCTGCAACGGTTATTCTGGGTACCTGCGACGGACGAGATGGGGACCTGTGACGTTTGAGAGGGTAGTAAGAGAACTGAGGAGTGCAGGGGAGCAGAAGAGTAGTAGTCGGGAAGCCACGGAGGCCGGGGAAACTAAGTTGGAGAAGCTAGAGAAGCTGGGAAGCTGGGAAGCTGGGAAGCTGGGAAGCTGGGGGGATGGATA
>JAEEQF010000108.1 GCA_016285175.1 Bacteroidales bacterium | reverse complement strand
AAGCTTCCAGCGCCTTCACAACCGACTCGGCACGCTGCTGGGAAAGCGGGTCGTTCACTGCGTCGGAGCCCTGGTTATCCGTATGGCCCTGCACCTCAAAGCGGACGGTGGGGTTGGCCTTCATGTACTCGGCAATCTTTTCGATTTCCGCCTGGGACTCCGGCTTGATGGTGGCCTTGCCGGTGTCGAAGAGGATGTTGTTGGTTACGAACTTGCCGGTCTGGGCGATGGCCTGCTCCACGGCCTTGGCGGCCTCGGAGAGGTTGGTCGTTTCGCGCGCGTAGAGTTCCTTGGCACCGGCACAGAGGAGCACGTTGGTGAAGCCTATATACTTGTATTCGCCGTTGCTCCAGAACTTGAAGCGTTCAGGAGCCTGCACGTTCGGCAGATTGATGATGCGGTGGTCATTGATGTAGATCTTGAGCGCCCTCTTGTTGAATGACACGGCGAAATGATTCCACTGGCCCTCTTTGATGATCGACTTAAGAGCATCGTATTCATTGGTTCCATTTACGGAATCCTCGCTATTGGGTTTGCGATAACTGTATTGTGTCCAGTAATCAGGATTCCAGGAACGGTATGCAAACTCGAATAGTCCGACACGGTCATTCTGCTGCCCTATATCAAAGATCAGTTCCAGGCTGGACGCGCCAAGATCTCCCGCTTTGCTGCAGAAGAAATCCCACTCGAGGGTGAAGACATCCGGCAGATAGGATTTCATGTTCTCCATCAGCGGCTCCACGAAATTGTAATCTGTCGTGAAGTGCAGATATTTCTGGCCGTTGATGACCGCCGTCTCGGCACTGCCGTCACCCTGGATGTCCCACTTGGACGGGAACTCGCCCACCTGCTCATTCTTGAAGTCGTCCTGGAAAAGGACGACGCTGCCGCGCACAAAGTCGCTCTTTACCTCCTCCGTGGTGGCATTGGCCACACCGGACTGTTTGGCACCGCATTCCTCACAGAGTTTGCCGGTATTGCCTTCGTGGCCGCATTCCGGGCAGGTCCAGGTGGCGGCTTCGCCGGAAGGCTGCTTGGCGCCGCACTCTTCGCAGAATTTGCCGGTATTGCCTTCGTGGCCGCACTCCGTACAGGTCCAGCCGGCCTCCTTGGCGCCCTTCTTGTCGTTCTTTTTGCTCTTCTTGTCGTTCTTCTTGTCGTTCTTGCCCGCCTTGCCGTCCAGGGCATCGTTCACGCCCTCTTCTATTTTGCGGCCGATATTGCTTTCTGCCGCATTCCGGGCACGTTCACCCAGTCTTTCCAAAATTCCCTGGGCGTTGGCCGTCCCGCAAACCATTGCGAGTACGGCAACAGATACTAACAACCTTTTCATATTCATATCAATTTGTTTTCAATGGCTATCTTTATCATTTCGGCACTTGTATCGGCATCGAACCTGGACAGCAGCCGCTTCCGGTACCATTTGATGGTTTCCGGACTAAGGGAAAGCTCCTCTGCTATCTGGGGAGAAGTAAAGCCCCGGGCCACCAGACCTAGGATCTCCTGTTCCCGTTTGCTCAATGTCCTTTTAGTGTTATTCATGATTGCAAATATCACGTTTATCAAAGTAAAAAACACCACCCTAAAGGGGGGAAATAGCCTCCGAAAAACCACCCAAAGGGCTAATTGACTTGTTTTTGCTTATATTTGTAATATGAAAGCCTTCCTTCTATCCTCGCTGACGCTGGTCCTGGCGCTGCTTCCCGCAGCCGCCTATAACGATGAGCGCGGTGTCAATCTGGATTCCCTGGAACGGGTAGTAGCGCGCTGGACACCCGATGCGGTGGACACTGCAACGCAGGAAGAACTTCAGGGATTGAACAATGCCTACAGAGACCTGATGCGGGGCTACAACATCCTCAACGGGGAAAAGAGCCGATTCTATGCCTTGAAAGCGCTGGCCATCAGCGAAAGGATGGGCTGGGAGCGTTCCACCTTCGACGCCTGCCGTTACATCGGCTTGCAATACTACGGAAGAGAGCAGATTGACAGTGCCCTGGTCTGGTTTTCAAAAGCGCTGGATGCCGCCGGCAGGATGGCCGCCGGATCCACCTCCCCCACTGCCCCGGAAGGCTACTCCGAAAAGGAGATTGACGACGCCTACTCATCCCTTTACGGCACCTTGGGCAACCTCTACAATATAATGGATTCCATCCCCCGGGCCATGGACTATTATGAGAAGGCCGGCCGGATCTTCGAGAAATACGGTTGGAACGAGAGCAATTCCATCCTCCACTACAATATGGGTGAAACCTGGGTGGACGAGAAAGACTTCCGCAAGGCCGAAAAAGAATATGACAAAGCCCTGGAGTATGCCCGGGAGTCAGGAGATTCCCTGATGATAGTGAACGTCTGGAAGGGATATGGCCGCCTTTATGCAGAGCAGGGTCGCAACCGGAAATCCCTTAAATTCCTTCGGCTGGCCGATGCCTATTATGCCGCCCATCCGGACTATTCCCCCGGCTTCCGCACCGAGAACCTGGACTATATGAAGGAGGTGCTCTCCCGCCAGAAACGGCAGCTGGGCCGGCTGGCAGGCGGCCTCACCGGAGCTATCCTGGTGGCCCTGGGATTCTTCTTCCGAAAACGGAAAAAGGCTGCGCCGGCCCAGGCCGGATCCGCTACGGAAACCCCTCCCGGCATAGACTGGGAATCCCTGGACCTGTCGGAGCGGGAAAAGGAGATCCTGGACCTTTTGAGCAAAGGATACACCACCCCTCAGATGGCTCAGGCACAAAACCTTAGCCCGGAAACCATCAAATGGTACCGGAAAAAACTGCTGGTGAAGTTCGACGTGGCCAATTCGGCCGAACTCGTGAACAAAGCCAAAGAGATGGGTTTAATTTGATGTTTTGTGAAGGTTTTTTCGTATCTTAGCGGAACCATTTAACACTAGAACCGATATCCGCTATGCCAGAGATGTCCACCAAGTTCGTCCCCAAGCACAAAGGGGATAAGAACCCGAATCCCAAACTCCTGAAGTTTGTCCGCCACGTTACAGACCGAATTCCCGGTAAGATCAAGATGGGTACCGATGCCCCGGAGTACTGGGGCCTCGCCTGCATCTTCGAGGACGAGATGGATCCCATAACCCGCGAGGCATCGCTGGACCTGCTGCTGGATATGCTGCCCGGCAATTTCTTCAAGGTCCGCAAGCACCACAGCTATGCCCAGCTGCACGAGATGAACCGTCAGAAGCACTATGCCTCCACGGAGCAGGCCTTTGACGAGCTGCTGGACAAGCTCTCCTATTTCGGCATGCTGGAGTACGACTACGGAGACCATTATACCAACGGGCAGGGCCCGGACCCGGGCACCACTTTCAACCGCGAAGACCGCATCTACTGGGTGCCGATGTTCGTTCCCGGCAGCGCGGAATACACCAATATGAACGTGGAGCTTATGGATAAGCATCCGGAGCTGGCCATGTTCTTCGAGCGTATGACCTTCCTCCCGCTGGAAAAGATCACCCCCATGGTGCCCATGGGCGGCAGCGGCATCGGCATGCATGTGATCCCCGTGGAAAAAGCCATTTCCATGGAGAACCAGTCTGTTGATATCGAGCACATAAGCTATTGGCTCAAGAAATACGAAGGCCACATCGGCGTGGGCATCTGCTCCTGCCGCTACGGCCGCAAGAAACTGGACGAAGGCTGCGCCGACGACTACCGGGACTGGTGCATCGGCGTGGGAGATATGGCCGACTACCTGCGGGAAACCGGCCGCGGCCACGACATCACCTACGAGGAGGCCATGGCCATCCTCCGCAAGGCCGAAGATCACGGCTTCGTGCACCAGGTGACCAATATCGACGGCGAGGGCAAGATCTTCGCCATCTGCAACTGCAACGTCAAGATCTGCAACGCCCTGCGCACCTCCCAGCTCTTCAACACGCCCAACATGAGCCGCAGCGCCTATGTGGCCGAAGTGGACCCGAAGAACTGCGTGGCCTGCGGCCGCTGCGTGGAATACTGCCCCGCCGGCGCCGTCAAGCTGGGCCAGAAGCTTTGCACCAAAAGCGGTCCCCAGACCTATCCCAAGCAGGAACTGCCGGACGCCGCCGCCTGGGGCCCGCACAAGTGGACGGAGGATTACCGGGACCGCAACCGCATCAACTGCTACCCCACCGGTACCGCCCCCTGCAAGACCGCCTGCCCGGCCCACATCGCCGTCCAGGGCTACTTGAAGAAGGCCGCCGAGGGCAAATACACGGAGGCGCTGGAGCTCATCAAGCGGGAGAACCCCTTCCCCGCCGTGTGCGGCCGCATCTGCAACCGACGCTGCGAGGACGCCTGCACCCGCGGCACCATAGACCGCGCCGTAGCCATTGACGCCGTAAAGAAATTCATCGCAGAGAAGGACCTCCACGCGGAAACCCGCTTTGTACCGGAGGTGAACATCTGCTCCAACGTGGAGGAACGCTGGCCGCAGAAGATCGCCATCATCGGCGGAGGCCCCGCCGGACTCAGCTGCGCCTACTACCTGGCCACGATGGGCTACAAGCCCACTGTCTTCGAACGCAACCCGGAACCGGGCGGCATGCTCCGCTACGGCATCCCTTCCTATAAGCTGGACAAGGAGGTGATCAAGGCCGAGATCGACATCATGAAAGAAATTGGCGTAGAAGTGCGCACCGGCGTGGAAGTGGGCAAGGACGTAACCATCGCCCAGCTGCGTGAACAGGGCTACAAGGCCTTCTACGTGGCCATCGGCTGCCAGGGCGGACGCCTGCCGGGCATCCCCGGAGAAACGCTGGAAGGCACCACTACGGCCATCGACTTCCTCCACCAGGCCAACTGCGGCCAGGTGAAGGTGAAGGGCAAGGTAGTAGTGGTAGGCGGCGGCAACGTGGCCATCGACGCAGCCCGCGTGGCCAAGCGCAGCGGCGCTTCGGAGGTCACCATGCTTTCCCTGGAGACGGAGGACATCATGCCCGCCTCCCTGGAAGAGCGCGCCGAAGCCCGGGAGGACGGCGTGGTCCTGAACCCCGGCTGGGGTCCCAAGGAAGTGCTTGGGGATAAGAAGGTTAAGGGAATTGTCTTCAAGAAGTGCACCTCTGTCTTCAACGCGGATCACAAGTTTGCGCCGGAATACGACGAGAGCCGGCTCATCACCCTGGAGGCCGATATGGTCATCTTCGCCATCGGCCAGACGGTGGTGCTCAAGGACCTCCTGAAAGACACCAAGGTGGAATTCTTCCGCGGCGTGTACCCCATTGCCGACAAGCTCACCTACCAGACGGCCGAGCCGGACATCTTCGTGGGCGGTGACGTTTTCACCGGCCCCAAGTTCGCCATCGACGCCATCGCTGCCGGCAAGGAGGCCGCCGAAAGCCTGCACCGCTACGTGCAGCACGGCCACATGACCATCGGCCGCAACCGGCGGGACTTCATAGAGCTGGACAAAGAGGACATCCTGGTGGAATCCTACGACAACGGTTCCCGTCAGGATCCGGGCGTGGTTCCCGTGAAGAGCGCTTTCCAGGAATACCACGGTACGCTTACGGAAGAGCAGGTGCGAAAGGAGACGGCCCGCTGCCTCAGTTGCGGCGCCTCGGTGGTGGATGAGAACCGCTGCATCGGCTGCGGCGTCTGCACCACCAAGTGCGGATTCGACGCCATCCACCTGCACCGGGTGCACCCGGAAGCCTCCGTTATGCGCACCTCGGAAGACAAATTCTCCGGCATCCTGCCTTATATGGTAAAACGTACCGGGAAGATACTGTTCAGCAAAAAGAAATAATGCACGAACTGGGAATCGTATTCTACATTATCCGGGACGTCAAGGAGGCGGCTCAGGAACACGGCGTGGAACACGTGAATGCCGTAGTGATGAACATCGGCGAGGTTTCCACCGTGGTGCCGGAGTACCTCACGGACTGCTGGAGATGGGCCTCCGACAAGGAGGAGTTGCTCAAAGGGTGTGAGCTCAAGTGCAACATCCTCCCGGCGGTAACCACCTGCAACGCCTGCGGAAAGGAATACCCCACCGTGCAATTCGGAAGAGAATGCCCGCACTGCGGCAGCCAGGACACGGTGCTCAAGTGTGGAAACGAAGTAGAAATCAAAGAAATAGAAGTATGAGTTGTTACATCGTACCCCTTGCCCAGGCTGCTATCACCAGCCTCTGCCGCAAGGCCGGAGTCAAGACCGGATTCATCGGCCGCAACCTGGCATCCCTGGAGAAAATGCTCTGGGGTGGTTCGGTTATGCTGATCGTAGACCACGCCATCAACGGGGAGCTCTTTGCGTGGACTCCCCCGGAGATGCTTAAAGTAGGTGTCCCCATGTCACTTGCCATTACGCTGGTATGGGTTATCTACGCACTGGTCAAGGAAAGGAAAGAACAAAAAATCTTATCCACTAAATAACACTAAACCATGTTTTTCCAAGTTTACGGGGCAAATGCCCTATCTCAGTGGGGAATGCTGATCGTGGTCCTGCTGGGCCTCATCCTTCTCAATGAATTCGCCCGCAGGACCAAGCTGGGCGGCATCATCACCTTCCTGGCCATTCCGCTGGCCCTCACCGTGTACTTCCTGGCCATCTGGATCGGTGTCCGGAACGGAGCCCAGTG
>JAEEQF010000107.1 GCA_016285175.1 Bacteroidales bacterium | reverse complement strand
GGACCGAAGGCGTGCGGGGCGACAAGCCCGTCCTCTACTGGAGCAAGGTGGAAGACGAAACCGCCTTCCGCTCCCCCGTGGCCCAGGCCCTGGACTATACGGTCTTTGCCGGCGATGCCGATGAGGTGATATCGGCCTACCGCAAACTCACCGGGCCCGTCCCGCAGATGCCGGAATGGATGTTCGGTTATATCCACTGCCGGGAGCGCTACCATTCGCAGGACGAAATCCTGGAAAACGCCGCCGAATTCAAGCGGCGCGGCCTGCCGCTGGACGTGATCGTCCAGGACTGGCAGTGGTGGGGAAACACCGGCTGGAATTCCATGGTGTTCGACGCCGAGCACTATCCGGATCCCCGCGCCCTCACGGATTCCCTGCACAAGGACAACGTACACCTGATGCTCTCCGTCTGGTCCAAGGTGGACCATTCCACCGCGCTGGGCCAGAAGCTGGAAGAGAAGGGATACTACATTGACGGCACGGACTGGATAGACTTCTTCCAACCCGAGGCGGCCGAATTCTACGCCCGGAGCTTCCGGGACAGCCTGGCCGTCCCCTACGGCATAGACGCCTGGTGGTTCGACGCCACCGAGCCTGAGAACGACGACCTGGCCGGCCGTCTGGTGGGTCCGGAGCAGCTGCCCGGCGAGTTCTACCGCAACGTGTATCCGCTGATGGTGAACAGCACCATGTATAACAAGCTCAGGGACCTTTACCCGGAAGAACCTGTGATCCTTACCCGCAGCGCCTTCCCGGGCATCCAGCGCTATGGCGTGGTTACCTGGAGCGGAGACGTGGGCAACGACCTGGAGACCCTCCGCCGCCAGATTGCCGGCGGCCTGGGCCAGATGGCCTGCGGCCTTCCCTGGTGGACGTTTGACGCCGGCGGCTTCTTCCGTCCCGGCGACCAGTACACATCGGCCGAATACCAGGAGCGCCTGGTGCGCTGGGTGCAGGTGGCCACCTTCCTGCCCTTCATGCGCGTACACGGCTACATGAGCCAGACGGAACCCTGGCGTTACAGCCCGGAAACCCTGGACATCCTGTCCTCCTATATGGAACTGCGCGAGAAGCTACGCCCGTACATCCTGGCGTGCGCCAAGCGCGTTTCCCAGGAAGGTTACACCCTCTTCCGGCCAATGGTCTTCGACTTTGCCGATGACCAGGATGCGCTG
Source organism: Bacteroidales bacterium (assembly GCA_016285175.1). Taxonomy (GTDB): domain Bacteria; phylum Bacteroidota; class Bacteroidia; order Bacteroidales; family UBA932; genus Cryptobacteroides. Next base: position 5,459 of record JAEEQF010000107.1, on the reverse strand, counting down.
GGCCGGGAAAGCCAGTTCATGTTCGGCCCGTCCCTGCTGGTGAATCCCGTGCTGGAAGCAGGCGCGGAGCTCTGGACCACTTATCTTCCCGCTGCGGAAGGCGGCTGGACGGATTTCTGGACCGGCGAGCATTATGACGGCAGGCAGTGGATCCAGACGGACGTGGACCTTCGCACCATCCCGGTGTTCGTACGTTCCAGCGATTTGGCTAACTTATTGCCCCATTGACACTTACGCGAATACCCTGCTGTAAAAGTGCAGCAGGGGTTTTATGGAAATGATTATAATACAATAAGTTATCATGAAACACCTTTTCCTCATTATACTATGTTCGCTCACAGCTTTGGGCGCATGGGCTCAGGAAATACCTCAGGGCGGTGAGCCCAAGGCACCCGAACTGGAATATGTGGTACGCCTGCACGTAACCCTGGGCCATGCCTTCAGCGTGGGGGATACCGGCAAGGGCACCCGCACCGTGATTCCCATTACTGGAGGCACTTTTGAAGGTCCTAATATCAAGGGCGAGGTCCTGCCCGGCGGGGCCGATTACCAGATGCAGCTGGACGGCCGCACGGAGATAGAGGCCATCTATTGCATCCGCACGGACGACGGCGTGAGTATCCATGTACGCAACTGCGGCATCATCAAGATGGGTGACGGGATGTACTTCCGCTGCGCACCCCGCTTCGAGGCGCCCAAGGACAGCAAGTACGCCTGGATGAACGAATGCCTCTTCCTCTGCCAGCCCGGCTTCGGCGAGCCCGGCGGCATCAACCTGGATGTCTGGAAAGTAAAGTAATACCCAAAATGAAACGCCTGTTCACCCTGCTGGCAGTCCTCTGCCTCGCCCTGTCGGCCACCGCACAGGAGAAAGCCGCCATCGACATCCGCTCCAATGAAACGGCGGGCCTCATAGACCCCATGCTGTACGGGCAGCTGTTCGAGCACATCTACTTCTCGGCCAACAACGGCGTGTGGCAGGAACTCATCTTCGAACGTTCCTTTGAGCCGGAGCACTACCCGGGCATTCCGCCGCGGGACGGCTATTTTGACGGCTGGTTCATGGACGAGGCCCAGGTGCTGCACTCCCCCACCCGGTACGAGCAGCCGCTGAAAATCACGTCGCTGGACACGGACGACTACGAGATAACGGCCGATGTGAACTGGCGTTCCTACCGGCTGGCCCGGCGTTCCTGGAGCGGCGGCCTCATGGACATCCGCTTCGCCTTCCGGAACCAGGCCTCCGGCGAGCCTTACTATGTGCGGGCGCACAATCCGTACTACGAAGTGCGCACCTTCACACCGGCTCAGACTGAAAGCCAGATCCAGGCGGCCAACCTGGCCCGGGCGCAGCGGGAGGCATCGGCCCAGCCCACCGAGCCCAACTTCTCCATAGCCACCCTGGTGGAAAAGGAGATGCCCTCCTTCGGCGGCCGTACGCGCAAGGTAAAGACGCTGGACCCGCTGGTTTCCCGTAACGCCACCGCCGCCCAGATCAACGAGAACCAGGACTGGCACAAGCTGCGCATCGTGAGCAAAGGTGCCAGGGCCGATGTCTATTGGGACGGCAAGAAGGTCCTGGGCTACAATAAGCTGGACCGCACCGGACACAATGATATCGTCCTCTGGGTGAACTATACGGAGGCGCTTTACCGCAACATCCGCGTCACCTCCCTGAACGGGAAAACGGTGTACTTTGAGGGTACGCCGGAGGATGTGAAGATCCCTGCCGTGGCCCCGCAGTGGAAGGCCTTCGGGAAGGGCGAATACCGCCTGGTGAAGGGCGATGCCGTGAATATGGACTACAGCCAGGAAATCAAGGCCGGAGCCGCTCCGGCGGGCGTTTCCCAGGGGCCGCAGCACATAGTTGCCGGAGAAACCTACGTGGGTTCCTTCTACGCCAAAGGAGACGGGGATGTCTCCGTGGCTATAGTCCGGGACGGCAAGATCCTTCGCGAGCAGCACTACGGTGCCCCGGGTCCCGAATGGAAATGCATGGGCGTGAGCCTGTATGCCGATTTCTCCACCGACGACGCGGAATTCGCCCTCCTGGCGCAGAACGGCACCGTGCAGGTGGACCAGTTCTCCCTGAGCACCGCCACCGGACAGTCCCTGGGCGGCTTCCGGCCGGACATCCTTCGGGCGGTGAAAGAGCTCCATCCCACCTGCCTGCGCTGGCCCGGCGGCGGCTATGTGGCGCAGTATTACTGGCAGTGGGGTATCGGCCCGCAGAAAGACCGCTACCGCTGGCCGCACTGGATGTGGATGGACTACGACCAGAACTGCTTCGGCACGGACGAATTCATCCGCTTCTGCCGGGAGGTGAACACGGAGCCCGTGATGGTGGTGTCCGTCCACTTCGAGCGTCCGGCCGAAGAATACGATTCCATCCTGGCCGATGCCGTGAACTGGGTGCGCTACTGCAACGCTCCCGCCACGGACGAATGGGGTGCCAAACGGGCGGCCAACGGCCATCCGGAGCCCTATAACGTGAAGTACTGGGAGATTGACAACGAGATGTGGGAGATGGGCATCGAGCGCTACGAAAAATGCGTCCGGGACTTCTCCGTGGCCATGCGGGAGGTGGATCCGTCCATCAAGATCATCGCCTGCGGCGGCTTCCAGGAGGACAAGGATTTCCTCATGCGCTCCGGTAATTACTTCGACTACCTTAGCCTTCACCACTACGAGCAGCAAGGCGGTTACGCCACCGGCCCGGCCCGTCTGGGAGAGCAGTACGACCGTTATGCCCAGATGATCGCCGACTGCCCCAACCCGCACATCAAGCTCTTCATCTCCGAGTGGAACCTCCAGAGCATCGACTGGAGAACCGGCCTCTTCGCCGGCGGTTTCCTGAACACCTGCGAGGCCCGCGACGTGGTGGCCATGGGCGCCGCCGCCCTGTTCATCCGCCGGACGGACTCCCCGGACTGGAACAACGCCTTCATCAACTTTGACTATAAGGATGTGTTTGTAGCCCCCAACTACCAGGTGACCAAGCTCTGGTACGACCACTTCTCCCGCTACCGCCTGGCCTTCGAAGGCGCCACGGGCGAACTGAGCGTTGTGGCAACCCGTTCGGAAGATGGACGGGACGTGATAGTGAAGGTGGTGAATCCCACGGAAAAGGCCTATGAATTAAGCATTTCCGGAGACTGGAAAGCCCTCTCCGGCGCCTCCTACGAGTATTATGCACCGGGCTCGCTTACCACGGCCAACAGCATGGAACAGAAGGACGCCGTGGCCTTGAAACACGCCAGCCCGGCCTGTGAGGACGGGAAAGTGGTCCTTAGTGTTGAGCCGTTATCGGCCGGCGTACTCACCCTTAACTGATTCACGGATTGAAGCAGGTCTTCCGCATATGTTTCCTGCTTGGGCTGCTGGCCCTCACCGGCTGCCGGCATCCGGAGGTGGAGTACGTGGATTTTGACACCTTCCATGTGCTGTCCGTGCAATCGGCCCCCGTCTTTATGGCCGATGGCAGCCTGAATCCGGAAATCCGGATGATGGAGGAAGACGAGCCGGAGACCAAAGTGGCCGCTACCAACCACTACAGCATTATCCGGAGCCTCCTGGGAGAGATCAACTGCAACAATCTAATCCATATTTCCGGGACTTATTCCGGACACGACGTGGATGGCAGCCCGCTCACCCTCTCCGGGAAACTGCTCCTCCCCAAGGACGGACCGGTGAAGAACATCATGATTGTGAGCCATTTTACCGTGGGCTCCAATGCGGAAGCCCCCTCGGAGAGCTTTCCCATGGAGGGTATCTGGGCGGCCAAAGGTTATGCGATGGTGTTTCCGGACTATATCGGCTTCGGCGTGTCTTCCGGACACATCCATCCCTATATGCATGCGGAAAGTACGGCCCGCTCGGCGCTGGACATGGCCCTGGCCGTGAAACCCTATCTCAAGCATATCGGCCGGGAGCCGGAAAATGAAGCGGTGATCCTGGCGGGCTTCTCGCAGGGCGCGGCCAACACCCTGGCCCTGATGGAGATGATACAGGACGGCTATGAAAGCGTCCTTCCCATCAAGAAGGTATATGCAGGCTCCGGCCCCTACGACCTGGTCACAACCTGTGACCTGGTCCTGGAAAGGGAAAGATCGAACCTGCCCTGTGCCATCCCCATGCTGGTGCAGGGCTTCGCAGCCGCGGAGAATCCGGATTTGAAGATGAGTGATTTCTTCCAGCCGTCGATCCTGGCCCATTACGATGAGTGGATCAATTCCAAGCTATACACCGTGCGGGAAATCAATGCCATGATAGGGACCCACGACCTGAAGGAGATCATGACGGAAAAGGGCCGGGACAAAAACGGCCAGCCCATGAGTATGCTTTACCAATCCCTGCAGAGAAATTCCCTGCTCCGTTTCACGCCCCGCGCCCCGCTGTATCTCTTCCACAGCCACCAGGACCAGATGGTTCCCTTCGTGAACGCCCTCAAGGCCCAGGAATACTTCAAGGATAACACCCTGGTCCAGTACGATTTTGGCGATTACAGCCTTCACGGCATCAGCGCCATCCGTTTCTTCCTGACGGTTTTCCAGGATCTGTAACGTAGGAGGATTCCTTGCCACCGTCTTAAAAAGTCCAAAGGCAAGGGCTGGTCCTGGCCTTCTTCGAAAAAGGAGGAGATGAGAGAGAAAAGATGAAGGCGCACATCCGTGAGCAGGAGCAGCAGCTCAAACTCAAGGAGTTGGAAAGGGAATGAGAATATGGCCGTCGAATACTATTTGGGCAAGTCAAAAACGGTGGAAAGTTCCTGCATCTGGGCGTCGGTCATGCCATCGGGCTCAAAGCCCATGTTACGGGCCGATATATAGATCTGGGCCGCTTTGTTCAGGACATCAACCTGGTCAAAGGCGCTCATGATGTCTGTGTCCACGGCAAAGACACCGTGCTTTTCCCACATCACTACGTCGTAGTCCTCGTCGATGGCCTTGATGGTGGCGTCGGCAAGTTCAACGCTGGATGGCAGCATGTATGGAACCATGCCTAAACCTCTGGGACAGAAGGCTTTGGTTTCCGGAATCATAGACCAGAGCATCTTGGTAGCCGCATCCTTCTCCATCCACTTCTTGCTGTGGGTTAGGGCCACCAGCTCAATGGGATGGGTGTGCAGGCTGGCGCGGTACGGGGAGCCTTTGGCCAGCAGGTAGTTGTGAACACTCAGGTGGGAAGGCAGTTCGGAGGTAGGAGCAACGGGGGCATCGGCAACAATCTCATAATGCGCGCAGTCCGGGAGGATGCGGATGATGGAGCCATTTGCCATTGGGTCCCGTGCCAGGTCCCTCATGCGTTTCTGCGTGCCCTTGCAGTAGAACCAGCAGCCTTTCAGTTGGGGCAGGCTTGTTCCAATGGCCTTCAGCTCACTGATGGCCGGCATGGAACGCATTGCATCGTCCACCCATTCTGTGATGTTGATGGTGATATTTCCGCCGTTGCGCTCCGCC
>JAEEQF010000106.1 GCA_016285175.1 Bacteroidales bacterium | reverse complement strand
AGATGACGATGGATTGTAAAAGCATGATGGTCAGTTTCATATTGCGAAGATAATCATTTAGTCCCAGAGTTCGTAATCGCCCATCCATGCCTTGATCTGCTCATAGGACATGTTGAAATAGCGTTTCTCTTTGTTCAGGGCGGCAATCTGCTTCATCTCTTCGTCGGAAAGCGTAAAGCTGAAGGATTCGATATTCTCCTGGATATGGGCCGGATTGGAAGAGCCGGGAACCACGCAGAAGCCTTTCTGAAGGTGCCAGCGAATGATGACCTGAGCCGCAGACTTGCCATGCGCCTTGGCGATTGCATTGATGACGGGGTCACGGAGAATCTCACCGTGGCTGTCGCGACCGCCGAGAGGGAACCAGCTCTCGATCTGGATGTTGTATTTGGCTGCCATTTCCTGCCAATGCTCACGCTGGGCATACGGGTGGCACTCAATCTGGAACATCTGGGGTTTGACTTTCGCGGGAACCACGATGGACTCGAAGAGTTCGTCATTGAAGTCGAAGTCGCTGATGCCGATAGCACGGACTTTCCCCATTTCGAGGGCTTTTTCCAGTTCCTTCCAGGCACCGTTGTAATCACCCAGAGGCTGATGCAGGTAAACGAGATCCAGATACTCCAGCCCCAGGCGGGCAAGCATTTTGTCCAGTTGCTTGAGCGTTATGCCTTCACCGTACTCGTTGGGCCAGAGTTTGGAAGTGATCCAAATCTCCTCGCGGGGAATGCCGCTGTCCTTGACGGCTTGCCCAACGCTGCGTTCGTTCTGGTAAGCGTGTGCCGTATCGATGTGCCGGTAACCGGCTTTGAGAGCGGCGAGAACACTGTTGTAAGTTGTTTCGCCTGCGGGGATGGAATAGACGCCGAGGCCGAACTGGGGAATGACGACGCCGTTGTTGAGTGTGATGGTTGTCTGGTTCATAGGAAGGGTTGTGTTTTGATTGATTTCAGGAGTTTTTGTGTTCTGCGCGGAGCAACTGGCTGTCAGGATAAGCGCAAAGGCAATGAGAGTTTTCATATTACGTGGATTTAGACATTTTTGATGAACTTGGCAGGATTGCCACCTACGATGGTGCCGGGTGCAACGTCTTTGGTTACAACCGCACCTGCGGCTACTACAGCATTCTCGCCGACGGTCACACCGGGAAGGATGGTCGCTCCTGCGCCTATCCAGGCGTTGCGGCAGATATGCACCGGCTTGCAAAGGAGGATGGTCCTGTCCTGAAGGTCATGGTTGTTGGCGATGAGCTGCACGTTGGCTGCGATCATCGCGTCGTCTTCGATGGTGATGCCTCCGCGGGACATCATCAGGCAATTGTTCATAATCAACACGTTGCGGCCTATGCGGACTTTGTCGAAGCATACGCCGGTGAGCCCGGACATTACGGTCGCACCTTCACCGAGGTTTTCACCGAACAGTTCACGAACCAGTGCATAATACTCGTCCGTGAAGGGCATTGTGTGGTTGAGTTTGAAAAGGACCTGGGCCTGGCGCACACCTTCGGCGTGCTCTTCGGCGGTCGTTTGCTTGGGATCTACTCTAAACGCTTCCATATCTTTGGTCGTTTTTGTTTCTGGCGCAAAGGTAAGGGGTTCCAAGCACCCGAGCGTTACCCCGAATGCGGAATGATTTACCCATTTTTCCGTTTTGGAGGAAAATGCGTATATTTGCCTTGTAAAGCAGCCAAAAGCAATGCAAGACTTCCTGATTTATAATACCATTACCGATTTCGTTCGTCCGGATGCTTTTCACAAGGACTACCACATCCATCTACTTTGCAAGGGTGGGAAGATGTCTTTTTTCTGTGGCCACAAACTGTTTGAGGTCACGGCGGGAGACTTCCTTATCTGGCAGATGACAACCGAATTTGCGGACATCTCGTACTCTGAAGATTTCGATGCAGACCTGCTGATGATTTCCAATCCTTTCTTGGGCAGGCATAATCCCGAAATGATTTGGGCGACGAAAGGGTATATGTACATCAAGGAGCATCCGGTGTTCCGTCTTGACCCGGATGAACTGGAGATTATCGGCACGGATTTCAGGCAGTTCTTTCAGAGGATACGCGCTCCGAGAACCCTTTTCGGAGAGGAGATTGTCGGCTCGCTGCTGGGCATTCTCCTCTATGACATGTGGAATAGCTATTCCCGGGAAATCGAGAAGGCGGAGATTGAAGACATCACCTCCCGCCATTTCCTGCGATTCCTAATGTCTGTCCAAGAGCACTGCCGGGCTCGGCGGGAAGTGGCCTGGTACGCGCGCGAACTGGGCCTTGCCCCCAAATACCTCTCCGAGATCAGCAAGTCCATCTCCGGCCATCCTGCCGGGGACTGGATTGACAGTTATGCCGCTCACGAACTCCAGAAACTCCTGTCGGATCAGCGCCTCACGCTTACTGACATTGTAGACGCAATGCATTTTTCCTCCCAGCCTGCCCTCACGCGATATATGAAGCGGGTAATGAACACAACGCCCAGCGAGTATCGCCAGAGCGCAAAATAACAGAAACACCAGCCTTGAAACAGGCTGGCGTTCATTACTTTGTAGCGGAGACAGGACTCGAACCTGTGACCTCCGGGTTATGAGCCCGACGAGCTACCGACTGCTCTACTCCGCGGTATGGGAATGCAAAGGTAAGGAGTTTTTTTGAAAACTCCAAATTTTTAGATTCTTCGCTTCGCTCAGAATGACAAGATGCTCAGAATGACAGGAAGGCCAGGATGGCGGCAAGGTCCGTGGCAGGGAAGGCCTGTTGGGTGCCGGAGGCCAGGTTCTTGATGTTAACCGTGCCGGCCTCCATCTCGGAAGAGCCGTTGATGGAGATAAAGGGTATGGCCTTGCGGTCGGCATAGTCGAACTGCTTCTTGAGCTTGGTGGCTTCCGGGTACACCTCTACGGACACGCCTGCATCGCGCAGCGACTTGGCGATGGGCAGCACGTAGCGGAGCTCGTCGGCCCCCATCACGGCAAAGAGCAGCGTGGTACTCTGTTCCAGCGAGGCGGGGAAGAGGTCCAGGCCGGTGAGGACGTCGTAGATGCGGTCGGCACCGAAGGAAATGCCCACGCCGGAGAGGTCCGGCAGGCCGAAAATGCCGGTGAGGTTGTCGTAACGGCCGCCGCCGCAGATGCTGCCGATTTCCCAGTCCAGCGCCTTGACCTCGAAGATGGCACCGGTGTAATAGTTGAGGCCGCGGGCCAGGGAAAGGTCCATTTCCACCGGGGCCGATACCCCCGCGGCGGCAATGAGGCCGAAGAGTTCTTCCAGCTCTTCCAGGCCCTTGAGGCCCGTTTCGGAAACGATGCCGGAGGCGCTGCCACCCTGGAAGAGGCCCTTCATGGCGGCGAGTTTCTCCGCAAAGCTGCCTTCCAGCGACAGAATCTGCCGGATAACGGCGATGCCGGCGGCTTCAATGCCCTTGTCGGCCATCTCTTCCTCCACCTTCTCCAGGCCGATCTTGTCCAGTTTGTCGATGGCTACGGTGATGTCCACCACCTTGTCCGGGGCGCCGGCAATCTCTGCAAAACCCGTGAGGACCTTGCGGTTGTTGATGTGGATGCCTACGCGTACGCCCAGTTTGCCGAAGACGGCATCTACCATCTGTACCAGTTCCAGTTCGTTCACCTGACTGCGGGAGCCGATCACATCCACGTCGCACTGGTAGAACTCGCGGTAGCGGCCCTTCTGGGGACGGTCGGCCCGCCAGACGGGCTGGATCTGGAAACGCTTGAAGGGGAAGGAGATATCGTTCTGGTGCTGTACCACATAACGGGCGAATGGCACCGTAAGGTCATAGCGCAGGCCCTTTTCGCACACCTGGGAAGTGAGCGGCTTGTCAAAGTCTACATCGGCAAAGGCATCGCCGGAGTTGAGGATGCGGAAAAGGAGTTTGTCCCCTTCCTCCCCGTACTTGCCCAGCAGCGTGGACAGATTCTCCATGGCCGGAGTCTCGATCTGCTGGTACCCGTAGGTACGGAAAACGCTGCGGATGGTGTCGAATATATAGTTGCGCCGGGCCATTTCTTTCTGGCCGAAATCTCTGGTGCCCTTGGGAATACTGGGTTTCTGGATAGCCATTGCTCTAAAAATTTCTCAAAGGTAGCAATTTTCTCGGAAAAAGTTCCTATATTTGCCTTCCAACGCGGAATTAGCTCAGTTGGTAGAGCGGCGGCTTCCCAAGCCGCAGGTCACGAGTTCGAACCTCGCATTCCGCTCCAGACACTCCTCGCAGGCGTTGGCCCAGGGGAGTGTTTTATAACTAACCACATACTATATGGACAAAACAATAGCGCTGAACCCCAATGAGGTAGTCGCTTTTCTCAAGAAACGCCCGGAAACTTTTACCCGGGAAGACATGCTCCGCTTTATCTGCGAGAACGATGTCAAAATGATTGACTTCATGTATCCGGCCGAAGACGGCAGGGTAAAAACCCTTAACTTCACCGTAAACAGCCTCGCCTATGCGGAGACCATCCTCACGGAAGGGGAGCGGGTGGACGGATCCAGTCTTTTCCCTTCTTTCATAGAAGCCGGAAACAGTGACCTGTATGTGATTCCCCGTTACCGCACCGCCTTTGTGGATCCGTTCAACGAAACGCCCACCCTGTGCTTCCTGTGCAGCTTTTTTGACAAGAGCGGCGCACCCTTTGACTGCGCCCCGCATGCCACGCTGTTAAGGGCCGAGAAAGCCTTCGAGGCCTCCACCGGCCTGCGGTTCGAAGCCATGGGGGAACTGGAGTACTATGTGATTACGGACGCAGAACCGCTGTTCCCCGCCACGGACCAGAAGGGCTACCACGAGAGTGAACCCTTTGCCAAACTTAACGACTTCCGCAGGGACTGCATGCTGCATGTGGCCCGCACGGGCGGCCAGATCAAGTATGGCCACAGCGAGGTGGGCAATTTCACCCTGGACGGGAAAATCTATGAGCAAAACGAGATAGAGTTCCTGCCCTGCCCGGTGGAAACCGCTGCCGACCAGCTCCTCCTGGCCAAATGGGTAATCCGGAACCTGGCCTATATCAACGGCCTGGACGTCTGCTTCGCCCCCAAGATCACGGTGGGGAAGGCCGGAAGCGGCATGCACATCCACATGCGCCTCATGCGCGGGGAGCGCAACGCCACCCTGGGCCCGGACGGGAAACTGTCGGAGGAGGCACGCCGCGCCATCGCCGGCCTCATGCTCATGGCGCCGTCCATCACCGCCTTCGGCAACAAGAATCCCACCTCCTATTTCCGCCTGGTGCCGCATCAGGAGGCGCCCACCAACGTGTGCTGGGGAGACTGCAACCGCAGCGCCCTGGTCCGCGTCCCGCTGGGCTGGAGCTCCGGAACGGACATGTGCCACAGCGCCAATCCGCTGGAAGAGTCGGTCGATCATGACACCACTGCCAAGCAAACCTTCGAAATGCGTTCCCCGGACTGCTCGGCCGATATCTACCAGCTCATGGCCGGCCTCTGCGTGGCGGCCCGCATCGGCCTGGAAATGGAGCCGGAGAAGGCCCTGAAACTGGCGGCGGAGAAGTATGTGGACATGGACATCCACCGCAGCGAGAATGCCGCCCGCCTGGCAACCCTGGAAAGCCTTCCCACCTGTTGCGCGGAATCGGCCGATGCCCTGGAAAAGGCCCGCAGCGTGTACGAAGCGGCCGATGTCTTCCGTCCGCGGATGATAGACGGCATCCTGCAGGCCCTGCGTTCCCACAACGATGCCAACCTGCACGAGGAGGCCCGCCGGAACCCGGACCTGATGCGTTCGCTGGTGGACCAGTATTTCGACTGCGGTTAAGCCTATGAGACGCTTGATTTGGATCCTGTCTGCCTTGCCCCTGTTTTTCCAGTCCTGTGAAGATAATAATCTGAAGCGTATGACCCTGCGGGAGAAAATAGGACAGATGTTCATTGTTCGTCCGGAGGCCTTTGACCCGGAGATTGAATGGGTTACCGGGGAAGACCTGGTGCCCTTCGCCGTCCGCAGCGTCAATTCCCGCATGGCTGCCACGAACAGGAAGTACCCCGTGGGCGGCATCCTCCTGTACGGTCACAACATAGACACGCCGCAGCAGGTAAAGGAGTTCATCGGGGAGCTTCGCCATTTCAAGGGCAATCCGCTCATCTGCATAGACGAGGAGGGGGGACGTGTGGCCCGCATTGCCAACAACCCCCATTTCCACGTTCCCGTTTTCCAGAGCATGGCGGCTATCGGCGCTACGGAGAATCCGCAGGCGGCCTACGATGCCGCTTTCGCCATCGGCTCATACCTCAAGGAATATGGTTTTGACGTGGATTTCGCCCCCGTGGCCGATGTGAACACCAATTCGGAGAATGTGATTATCGGCGCCAGGGCTTTTTCCGACAGGCCATCCGTTGCCGCTCCTATGGTGGCGCAGTACGTAAAGGGCATGCAGGCGGCCGGGATCGTAAGCTGTCTCAAGCATTTCCCGGGGCACGGAGATACCTATGCCGATACGCACCTGGGCTATGCAGTAAGCCACAAGACTTGGGAGGAAATGCTTGACTGTGAGATGCATACCTTCAAGGCGGGCATCGCTGCGGGCGTTCCCATGATCATGAGCGCGCATATATCGGCCCCCAAAGTCACGGGGCCCGAAATCCCTTCCACGCTGTCTCCGGTA
>JAEEQF010000105.1 GCA_016285175.1 Bacteroidales bacterium | reverse complement strand
TGAATCAAGAATCTTCGCTTGAATGAAACGAACTTGCAAGTATCTCTCCTACGGCGCGTCGGCGGTGCTCATTGGGATGATGATGGCCGCCACCGTGGTGGAAAAGCTCCAGGGGACGCCGGCAGCGTTCCAGTGGTTCTACCACAGCCCCCTTTTCCTCATCCTGTGGGCCGTGGCGGCCATCGCCGGACTAATTTATCTGGTCCTCTCCGGGACGCCCAAACGGGTATTCACGATGGTTCTTCACATCGGCCTGGCCGTCATCCTGGCCGGGGCAATGGTAACCCATCTGTTCGGGGAAAGCGGGGAAATCCATCTGCGCGAGGGGGAGAGCAAGCCGGCTTTTGAACTGGACGACGGATCCCCGGCCGCGCTGCCCTTCAGCATCCGGCTGGAGGCCTTTGCCATAGACTATTACGAAGGGACTATGCGTCCGCTGGACTACCGCTCCCGCATCACCTTCCTCCCCGAAGGGAATGCCGTCCAGATTTCCATGAACAACATTGCCAAGTACCGCGGCTACCGTTTTTATCAGGCCGATTATGACGAGGACGGAAAGGGCAGTATCCTGGCGGTGAGCCACGACCCCTGGGGCGTGGGCATCACCTATGTGGGGTACCTGCTGCTTCTCCTGTCTATGATCGGCTTCTTCTTCCAGCGGGACACGCCTTTCCGGCAGGCGCTGCGGCGGGTGGCAACCATGACCGCCGCGGTGGCGTTCTTCGTATTCGCCCCGGCGGTATCGGCATCGGCCCAGACGCCGGACTTTATGCTGTCTTCGGAGGCTAAGGTACAGGCCAACCAGCTATACCTGCAGATTGCGCGGCCCCAGGTGCAGTTCATGCTGTGCCTGACGCTGGGCGTGGTGCTGTTCGTGGCGGGGGCTGTGCTCATCAGCCGGAAGCAGAAGTTCCCCAGGTGGGTGCTCCTCACCGGCGCGGCGGTGGCGCTCCTGATGTGGCTGTACCTGACGCTGGTCATCGGCCTGCGCTGGTATGTGTCGGGGACGGGGCCCTATGTGGGCCGATACAATGTGATGATGCTTATGGCGTGGTTCGCAACGCTGGCTATCCTGCTGCTGTACAGACGTTTCCCGCTGGTGGAGCCGCTGGGCTTCCTGCTGGCCGGCTTCACCATGCTGCTGGCCAGCCGGGAGAACGTGAGCCCGCAGATCATGCCGCTGATGCCGGTGCTGCGCTCGCCCCTGCTGTCCATCCACGTGGTATCGATGATGATGTCCTACACCTTGTTCGGCCTGGTGGCCTTCAACGGGATTATGGGAGTTGCGGTCCCGTCCCGGGAGGCGAAGGAGAGCCTCAGGGACGTGAGCCTGGTGGTGCTGTACCCGGCGGTGTTCCTGCTCACCTTCGGCACTTTCCTGGGCGCCGTCTGGGCCAACATCTCCTGGGGCAGCTACTGGGCCTGGGATCCCAAGGAAACCTGGGCGCTGGTTACCATGCTGGTCTATTCCTTCACCTTGCACGGGGGCGCGCTGAAGCCCTTCCGGAACCCCGCCTTCTTCCACTGGTTCACCATCATCGCCTTCCTCTGCGTGCTCATCACCTACTTCGGCGTGAACCTCCTGCTGGGCGGCATGCACTCCTACGTGTAGTGGCCCCTTCGAATACAAGCAGTTATAGGAAAAAGTTTTTTTGGGAATCTCCTTTTTTTCGTATCTTTGACGCGTAACCACCTCTTTGGACTTCAATGCCCAAGCCGCGCGACTTCATACCCAGGACTTTATCTGCCAGAATAATCCTGCAGACAGTCTTTGCGATATCCCTGCTCCTGATACCTACAGTCCTTGCAATGGTTATTGGGACGCGACTGATTATGAGGGAGGAAGTGGGACGGCAGGTAGACCAGGCCCTTGACGGCATCGCTTACAGGATAGACAACACGTTCCTGGGTGTGGAACAGACCGCTTCAATACTCCAGAAGGATATTCCGAACTATCTGGACCATCCGCAGGAGCTGAACAAGCTGTGTCTGAAAGCGCTGGAGGTGAACCCGTCCATCAGCGGTTGCGCCATCGCCTTGAATCCTGAGCATTACACATTGTATGGCAAGCCTTTCATGGCCTATATCCACAGGGCCGGTGGAGACATCTCCTCTGCCAATAGCCGCTCCCGGCCACTGCTTTCATCCGAGACCTTCACCGCCCTGTCGTTCACGGAGCAGGCATGGTACACGAAACCCGTTCGGGAGGGGGTTCCCTCATGGGTGGGTCCGCTCAGAAATGAGGAAACGGAAGAAGAACCTCTCCTTTCTTATGACATTCCCATTGTCAAGGATGGGGTGTCTGTCGGCGTTATGGGTGTTGACATGTCTTTGAGTGTCCTCACACAGATTGCCCAGAATTACAAGACATCCTCACATTCTTACATTACCCTCCTGGATAGGGAAGGCTCTTACATCGTCCATCCCGACAGCACGCGGCTCCTGCACATCAGCAGCCTGGCCCAACTGCGGGATGCCGAGAATCCGTCTGTCATGGAGGCGCTTCAGAAAATGATCGAGGGAAAATCCGGGAGACGGGCATTTACGCTGGATTCCACACGTTACCTCATGGCTTATAAGCCTTTCCAACAGTCGGCCTATCCCGGTCGGCAGGTGGGAAACCTCGGGTGGAGCATCGCCGTTTTTTATCCGGAGAAGGAATTATATACCGAATTCGATCCGGGATATCGTCTGTCTATCCTCATGATTGTTGTCAGCCTGCTGCTTCTTGTTGTGGGGGCCGCCATAATCGCACATGTGAGCCTGCGCCCGCTTAGGAGACTGATGCGCGTGACGCAAATCATCTCAAAGGGCAATTACAGGCTGCCGGGGTTTGAGACATCACGCACAGACGAAGTCGGGCGGCTTCAAACCCTGTATAACAAAATGCTGCAAGCCGTTGCAGACCATATGGAGCAGCTGCAGAATCTCTCGGAGAAAGAAATCGCGTACCAGGATGCACTGGCTCAGACATACGCGAAAACGAAGGAAATCAAGAAGCACAAGGCCGATTTTTTCAGCAAAATGACCCATCAGATGGCGGATGTGACGGCGGAAATCCAAGACAGCGTGGATAGCCTCTGTGAACTCGGTGCGGACATGAGCGATGAGCGGTCCGGGAAGGCGCTTGACAAGATTGAAAGGAACGGCCGCCGGGTGACGGAAATCCTGAACGACTTGTTGAACCTGAAAAGTTGGGACGGCCATGGGTAAACTGACAAAATATATCCAACGCTCGCTCCCGACGAAGATCAGCCTCAATATGTTCTTGGTCGCTGTCGTCGTTTTTGTGCTGGTTAATGGTGTTTTCATGGTATTGTCCCGGACTCATTTCCACAACACGGCCATGGACAACGCTTCGGAGGCCCTGGGCACGGCCGTCGCCCGGGCCGAGCGCTATATGAATGCGGTGGAAACTGTCACCGACGTAACCGCCTGTATGATAGAAGACGATTTCTGTCCCGACTCCCTGGCGGCGTACTCCAGGAGCGTCCTCCAAAGGAGCAGTTTTGTCTCGGGATGCTCCATTTCTGCCCGGCCGGACCTGTTTCCGGAACAGGGCCGCTTTTATTCCGCCAGGACGGTCCGTAAGGGGGATGTTGTCAAAACCACCCTGGAAGACGGAAACGAATGCTTCAACAGCGAGCGGTACAACAAGGCTTCCGCTTCGGGACACGCTGTGTGGGTGGATCATTTTACCGATGACCAGGCGCGCTCGCTTTCTGCCGATTCCATGATCGCCTCCTACTGCCGCCCGCTGTATGACCGGGAGGAGCGGCTTGTCGGGGTTATCTCCGCAGACATGTCCCTGATGGATTTTTCAAAGGCCGTTTCTTCCATCAAACCGTATCCGAATTCGTATCTCATAATACTGGGACAGGACGGCCGTTTCTATGCGCACCGGGACACCTCGAAGATTGTCAGAAATACCATCTTCGAGCTCACGAACGGCCGCTACGACCCCGATAAACTAGCCCTGGGATACGAAATGACTGCGGGACACCGCGGAAGGATGCACGCCGATGTAAGAGGCGTTAAATGCCTGATTTGCTACCGGCCTGTTCCCGGGACAAACTGGAGCGCCGCGCTCATCAGCCCCGAAAGCGACATCTTGCACGGATACCGGCGCCTTAGTATAATCATCCTGATTGTCATTGCGGTGGGCCTGCTCGTTATTTTTGTCATTTGCCGGGGAACCGTGGTCCGGGCCTTCGCCCCTGTGAAACTGCTGGAAGAGCAGACACAGCGCATTGCCGAGGGCGACTACTCTACCGTGATTGAGCGTAGCAATGAAAACAGCGTCGTGGGCAATCTGCAGAACAGCTTTGCCCACATGCAGGAGACGCTCAACAGTCACATCCGGACGCTTAATTCCGCCATCGATTCGTCGGCAAGGCGCAACGAGGAGCTTCAGAAAGCCAATTCCGCCCTGGAGGAGGCAATTAGCCGCCAGGGTGAGTTCGTCTCAAATATGACTCACCAGATCAGAACTCCTCTGAATCTGATCATCGGCTTTTCCCAGCTTCTGCGGGAAATCGGCGAGAGCATGTCCGCCGAAGAAAAACAGTCACTCCTGCATGTGATCGACTACCACACGATGATCCTGTGCCGGATGTCCCTCATGCTGTATGACAGTTCAGACCGTGGATACCATGATGAGATGGTGAGCCTCAGTTATGACAATGTCTCCTGCAACGAGGTGGCCAGGGAATGTGTCGGGTACACCAAACGCTATTTCCCCGGCGTTTCCGTTAAACTGGAAACTTCCCTTGACGATTCTTTCACCATCGTTACCGACCGTCTTTACCTCATGCGGAGCATCCGCGAGATCCTGTATAATTCGGCCAAATACTCTGACGGCAAAAACATCTTCCTTCGCGTGAAGGCCGGCCGGGGCACGGTCCAGTATATCTTTGAAGATACCGGGCCCGGGATTTCCCCCGCCTATCAAAAACATATTTTCACCCCCTTCTACAAATCTGACAGCCTTTCAGAAGGCCTGGGTGTAGGACTTCCGCTGACAAAACGTCACGTAATCCTGCTTGGCGGCAGCCTTGAGCTGGATCCCGACTATCACCGGGGATGCAGGTTTGTCATGGCCTTTCCCGTTGAAAACCGGAATGATTGACGCAAAAATGCCCGAACAGCCATTCTAAAACAGGAGTAAAAGTATAGGCTACAGGGAAGGTTCCCATATGCGCGGCGGCAGCACCGGGACCCAGTGGCCGCTCTCCCGGGCGGCCACCCATAGGTTTGTCGCCATTCCCTCCTTCAGGTCTGGGACCGCGGCCGAAACCGCCACCATTGCCGGGTTTGAAGTTGGGCTTCCACTCCGGAAGGGTGCCGCTCAAAAGCGGAGTGTATTTGATGTTGGCACCGCTCCCGATGGCTTTGTTTGCATATTCGTTCCATTCTTCGGACGTAGCCTGGGCATTCATCGGTTCTTTGAACAGGGAGGCACCATTCGCCACAAGATAGTCTGTGATTGCGTTCATCCCCGGATAGGCGCGCTGGTCATCTTCCGAAACCACAATCCAGATATTCTTGTCGGCAAGCGGGGCGCAGTCCTCCGGCTCCCACTGCCCTGCCACCAGATAGAGTGCGGCATACATCTCCGGATAATTGACGGCCGTGACGATGGTCTGCATACATCCCATGGACTGACCGGTGCCATAAATCCTGTTCCTGTCGATGGGAAATTCCCTGCAGAGCTTTTCAATGAGTGCGACAGTTGCGCCCACTTCGGGGGTAACTACTGCCTCGTCATTGACTGTAATGGTATTGAACTGCGGAGCAAGTACAAAACACGGATGCTCTGCCTGCCACTCCTGGGAAGCCCATACTTTTGCGCCGTTCTGGCTCAGAACTGCCGCTGTCGAGTCGCTCAGCGCACCCGCGTCATGGATGAATACCACCAGCGGGTAGACTTCTCCCCTCGTTAATTCAGAGGGAATAAAGAGATTGTACTTCACAGATGTGCCGTCTTCGGCAGAGAATTCCATTTGATTGAATTCGCCTTTGACAAAGGAAATCTTTTCTTTTCCGGAGCAAGCGGAAAGCAGAATGGCGGATGCCGCGATAAGCATGATGGATCTTTTCATATACGTGGAAGCATTTGTTGTTTACGAGTTAAAATGGCCTGTACCAAATAGATAATGGAAACGCCCACGCCCACAAAATAAGGCGAAGTATGCATCAATCTGGCGGATGGAGATACGATGAGCGGTGACAGGAATTGACCCAGATAAAGTGCCGCTGAAAGCAGCGGCATCACGGTCGTGGCCGCTTCTTTGCCGGCTTTCACACTGCCGATGGTATTCAGGTAGGGCACTCCAATGCCATTTGCAACGCCGATCAGGGCTGATCCTGCCAGAAGCCAGGCAAGACTTCCGCCAATGGCCAGGCACAGGTATCCTGCGGCAAATCCCAGCGGCGCGACATACTTCATCTGCGCGGCGAAACGCTTCATTAAAGCGCCGAAAACCAGTCCCACCAGAAAGGCCACCACGTCCAGCCCGACCATCGTAAGCGTTACGCCCATCTCCGAGAGTGTTCCGGAGGCCGTGAGGGCGAAGTTGGTAGGATAGATAAAAAAGAGAATCATAACCAGAAACATTCCCACCACAGACGGATGGAAT
>JAEEQF010000104.1 GCA_016285175.1 Bacteroidales bacterium | reverse complement strand
GTGCTGGCCGCCCACGCTGGAGAAGATGGTGTCGCCGATGGAATCGGCACAGATCTGGCCGGTGAGGTCCACCTCTATGGCCGAATTGATGGCACAGGCGCGGGGGTTCTGGGCAATGAGGAAGGGATCGTTGGTATAGGCCACATCGAAGAATTCCATGGTTTTGTTGTGGTCTATATACCCGTACATTTCCTTGGAGCCGATGGCAAGGGCTGCGACGCTTATGCCGGGCTTCACCTTCTTGAGGCTGTTGTCTATGACGCCTTCCTTCATGAGGCGGATTACGCCGTCTGTCATTGCCTCCGTGTGCAGGCCCAGGTGCTGGTGGTGCTTGATACCGTTCAAAACGGCATTGGGGATGCCTCCGACGCCAATCTGCAGGCAGGCGCCGTCCGGAATCTGCGAAGCCACGTTGGCGCCGATTGCGGCCTCGATGGGTGTGGGTTCGCCGAAAGTCATGGCGAAAGGCGCCACGTCGCAGAGCACCGCCGCCGATATCTTGCTCTCATGGATGAGGCAGTCCCCGTACAGGTACGGGATGTTGGGGCTCACCAGGGCGATCACGTCGCGTGCCACCTCTGCGGCGGACACGGCTATATCGGCCGATATGCCAAAGCTGCAGTAACCGTTCTCATCCGGCAGGGAGCAGGTGATAAACGCCACATCCACCGGGAATTCCCCGCGACGGAACAGGCCGGGCACCTCCCCCAGGAAGGCCGGGGTCATGGAGCCGTAGCCGGCGGCCACGTGCGCCCGCTGGTCGGCACTGATAAAGATGCTGTTCACAAGGAAGCTGTCCTTGTATTCCGGCTTGCAGAAGGGCGCGGGGTCCTTGTGCACGTTGAATCCGGAGGTGATGGTCACGTTACGGAGCTCTGCGTGGCGACGGGCCAGTGCTTCCTGCAACAGGACAGGCACGGAGGCACCGCCCTGGCAGCAGACGGTGTCCCCGCTGCGCACTAACTTAACAGCTTCATCGGCACTTACATATTTCATACACTACGAATTTACCAGTTTTACGAACAGTTTAAGGTGCTGGTCCAGAAGGGCGAAATCCTCGTCGGAGAGCAGGCGCGACACGCACACACGGATGCCGCTCTGGCCGCTTCCGGTAGTATTGAGCGGGATGGCGATGATACCGCAGCGAAGGAGCGCTTCCAAGAGGTCCCTGTTGTTGAGGTCCTTGTAGCTCACCGTGTAGAAGAAGCCGTCGCTGATGGTCTGCTCCATATCCTTGTCATAGACCAGGTGGAAGCCGTTGGCGTCGAAGATCTTGCGGGATTTGTGCGCCCGGAGGCCGTAGTTCCGGAGCTCCTTCACAAAGTTGTAGCGGCCGTCCACGGAGGCCTCGAACATGGCCGAGAGGGCGTATTGGGCCGAATGGGAGGCGCCGGAGGTGTTCACATACAGGTAGTTAAGAATGAAGTTGTCTCCGAAAGTGGCAATGTTCCACCTTTCCTTGAGGGCCGGATACTCCCGGCGGTAAAGCTTGTCGGAGATGCACACCACGGCGATACGCTCGCCCGCATAGCTGAAGATCTTGGATCCGGAAAGGAGGATCACGTAATTGTCCGTATAGCGGGCCACGGTGCTCTGGAAGGGCGGCTCGAAGGGAACCGACATGTCCTTGCGGAAGTCCATGCACAGGTATGCCATGTCTTCCAGCACAATCACATCGTACTTGTTGGCCAGTTCGCCGATAATCTGCAGTTCCTCTTCCGTAAGGCAGATCCAGGCCGGATTGTTGGGGTTGGAATACAGGATGGCGGCAATGTTTCCCTGTGAGAAGTAGGACTCCAGCTTGTCGCGGAGCTTTTCGGCCCGGTACTCATAGATATCAAACATGAGGTTCTTGATACCCAGCAGGTCCGGCTGGCGGCCATGGGCGGAGAATCCGGGGCAGATGTACAGGATGGTGTCCTTCCCCGGCTGCAGCTGGGAGCATTCCAGGATGCTGGTCATACTCCCCTGCATGGAGCCCACGGTGGGCACGATGCCCTTGGGGTCTATGTCAATGTCTATGAAGGCCTTGATGAAACGGGAGGCGTTCTTCTTGAGTTCCGGAATGCCCTGCACGGAAGGATAGATGGAGGGGATGCCCGCATCCAGGGCCTTTTTCTGGGCTTCGATGCCGATGGGGCAGGCCGGAATACCCGGCACGCCGAACTCCAAATGGGAAAAGCGTTCCCCGGAGACCTCCTCCAGGGCCGATCCCACCATGGAGCACTGCCGGATGGTGGTCCGGGAAATGTCGTCGATGCCCATTTCCCGGAACTGCCGGTAAAGTGTTTCTTTGGAAATAGGAAGTTCCATCTTATTTGCGGTTTTGGGAAAAAGCCAGGCCTGCGTCAAAGGCCTTGATATTGGACTCCACCACGGCATCCCCCTTGCGGGAGAAGATGCGGCGGATACCCTCCCGGAGCTTCTCCGCATCCAGGATGTGCAGCACGGAAGCCATGGCTCCCAGGAGCACCATATTGGCCCCGCGCGGGGATCCCAGATCCTTGGCGATGGCATCCACATCCAGGGCCACCACGCGAGGGAGAGAGTTAAGCTCCGCCATCACGGCATCCATCTGAGGATAGTCCGGGATGTTCACCAGCGGCGTGGTGTTGGTGATTACCCAACCGTCCTTGGAGAGATAAGGCAAGTAGCGGAGCGCCTCCATGGGTTCCAGAGAGACGATAAGGTCGGCCCCGCCCTTGGGAATAAGGTCACTGTGAATGGGTTCCGTGCCCAGGCGGAGGTTGGACTGGACGTCGCCGCCCCGCTGGCTCATGCCGTGGACTTCGGCCTGCTTGAGATAAAGTCCCTGTTCCAGGGCGGCCGAGCCGATTACCGTTGCGATGGAGAGGATGCCTTGTCCTCCCACACCGGCGAGGATGATATCGTTTTTCATTTCTTTGCGTGACGTTTAAGGGTTTGGATGCATTCGCGGCGGCTGATGATCACGGAAACGCCGTGATATTCAATTTCTTCCCGGATCACTTTCTCCATGTCCGGATAATTCTTGGGCAGCGGGACAATGGTGCGGATATGCTCCGGCTCCACGCCCAGGCCCTCACAGATGGCCTCCAGCCGTCCGGTTCCGGCCGAATCCTGGCCGCCCGTCATGCCGGTGGTGAGGTTGTCGGAGATGCACACGGTTACATCGGCCTTGCCGTTGACGGCGTCCAGCAGGCCCGTCATGCCGCTGTGGGTGAAGGTGGAGTCCCCTATCACCGCCACGGCGGGATAGGTTCCGCTATAGGCCGATCCCAGGGCCATGGTTACCGATGCGCCCATTTCTACGCAGGTGTGGAGGGAGCGGAACGGCGGCATCCAGCCCAGGGTGTAACAGCCGATATCGCCGAATACGCGGGCGCCTTCGTAGTCCTTGAGGACGTTGTTGAGGGCCGTGAAGAAGTCCCTGTGGCCGCAGCCCTGGCAGAGGGCCGGCGGACGGGGTGCCACCACCTGCGAGGCAGGGTATTCCGGCAGGGCGGGCAGTCCCAGGGCGGCACGGACCGCATCCGGAGTGAGTTCGCCGTCGCGCGGCACCGAGTTGTCCAGTCGGCCGTGTACGGTGATTCCCGTGGGGAAGACACCCTTCAGGCGGTCCTCCACCAGCGGCTGGCCTTCTTCCAGGACCAGTAAGGTCTTCACCATGCCGGAGAGTTTGACGGCCAGCTCCCGCGGGAAGGGATACTGGGAGACCTTGAGCACCGGATACGGGCATCCGTCCGGGAAGTTCTCCATTAAATAATTATAGGCGATGCCGCAGGCTATGATGCCCATGCTCTTGTCCGGTCCCTCCTTCAGGAAATTGAAGCGGGACACGGCCGCATCGGCCTCAAAAGTCTGGTAGTCCTTGATTAACTGGCGGTTCCGCACGCGGGCGTTCACCGGCAGGGTGACCCACTGGCGGGGATTGGCGGGATAGTGCAGCTGGTTCTGCTCCCTTATATCGGCCCCGCTTTCCACCACGGCGCGGGAATGGGACATGCGGGTGGTGAGGCGCATGAGCACCGGAATGCCGCGCTTCTCCGAATAATCGAAGGCTTCGCGGGCCATCTCGTAGGTTTCCTGCTGGCTGGAGGGCTCGAATACCGGCATCATGGCAAAGGCGCCGTAGAAGCGGGAGTCCTGCTCGTTCTGGGAACTGTGCATGGAAGGGTCGTCGCAGGAGGCGATTACCAGGCCGCCGTTGGCGCCGGTCATGGCCGATCCCATGAAGGGGTCCGCGCATACGTTGAGGCCCACGTGCTTGAAGCACACCAGGGCGCGCTTGCCGGCATAGGACATGCCCAAGGCGCCTTCCATGGCCGTTTTCTCGTTACAGGACCAGTCCCTGTGCACGTTGCGCTCCCGGGCCAGGGGGTGCAGCTGGATGTATTCCGTGATTTCGGTGGAGGGAGTGCCGGGATACGCATAAACGCCCGACAGGCCGGCGTGCAGGGCCCCCAGGGCCAGGGCTTCATCTCCCAAAAGAAGGTTCTTATCTGCCATATTAGTTCAGTGTTTGTGGATTTGGTTGCAAAAACAACCGTTTCTTGACTACAAAGTTATAACTTTTAAGGAAATTTGCAAATCTTCTTTAACTTTTTAAATACTCCAAAAGTCCCAATATTTATTCTTATATTTGTAGATATGAAACGTGTGCTGGTTTCCCTAGCGGTCCTGCTGGCTGCCCTCCCCCTCTCCGGCCAGGAGAGCCCTTCCCCCAAGAAGGGCTGGGTGTTCACGCCCATGCCGGATTTCAGCTTCAATTCAGACCTGGGAGTGAACCTGGGCGCCTTCTGCGACTTTTTCTATTACGGGGACGGAACCGTCTATCCCAACTTCCACCATCATATCGCCGCGTCGGCCGCCTGGGCCACCAAAGGGGCCTGGTACGTCCACGGGATGTTCGACTCCCATTCGCTCATTCCGGGTGCTCGCATCACCGCTTCCCTCACCTTCCGGGATGCCCGGGCCAACACTTTCTACGGATTCAACGGCATTGCTTCGCCCTTCGACCCGGCCCTGGACGCCAACCGGGAAACCCGGACCGCCTACTACAACAACCATAAAAAGCTGTTCCGTGCGGTGGCTGTGGTACAGCGGGAAGGCAAGGGCCAACTGAACTGGATGGGCGGCCTGGTGCTCCGCCATATCCGCCTCCAGGACTACAACCTGGCCAATTACGACTCCGGCAACAGCCTCTGGCTGGCCTACCAGGAGGCCGGGCTCATCCGCCCCGACGAAGCCCACGGCGGCACCTCGCTGGAGCTGAAAGCCGGAATCACCTATGACACAAGGGACGTGGAACTCTTCCCCGGCAAAGGCTTTTACGGAGAGCTGTACCTGAACGGGAACCTGGACCTTTCCCACAAAAAATACCATTACGCCCAGGTGGTAGCCCATTTCCGGCACTTTGTCCCCATCATCTACAAGCGGCTCACCTTTGCCTATCACATCGGCCTCCAGCACCAGTTCCTGGGAGAGATGCCATTCTATAACCTGCCGGAAATCTCCACTCTCCTGTACCAGTACGAAGAGTACGAAGGCCTGGGAAGCCGATATACCCTCCGGGGCTACAAATACGACAGGATCCTTGCCCCCGGCCTTGCCTGGGCCAACATAGAGCTTCGCGCCACCCTGTTCAGCTTCTACGTTTTCAAGCAGCATGTAGACCTGGTGCTCACCCCGTTTATGGATCTGGCCGCCATTACCCGCAGTTATCGGCTGGAAGAGCAGAAAGCCCTGCCGGGACTGTACCAGGACCGCCCGCTGCCCATAATGCTCAGCGGCGGGGTGGGCGGTTCCATCCACATCAACACCAATATGACCCTGGGTATAGACCTGGGCAAGGCGCTGGATCAGCAGCTGAGTGCATTTACAATTGGAATGCACAGTACATATATGTTTTAAGAAAAATAACTATATTTGTAGATAGACCTAATTAATAACGTTTCAATATGGACAAACTCCAGGAACTTACCCAGAAACTCTACAACGAGGGCTTGTCAAAAGGAAAGGAAGAAGGCGAAGCCCTGCTTGCCAAGGCGCGTGAAGAATCGGCCGGTATCGTGAAGAAAGCGCAGCAGGAGGCGGAAGCCATTCTGGAAAAGGCCCGCAAGGACGCAGAGGACTATAAGATAAAGATGGAAGGCGACGTAAAGATGGCCGCCACCCAAACCCTCCAGGCTACCCGCGAGAACCTTGAGAAGCTCATTGTGGCGGAAGCCGTGGACAAACCCGTCAAGGATGCCCTCTCGTCGGAGGAATTCGTAAAAGGCATCATTACCGCCGTGGCCCAGCGTTTCACCGCAGAGGAGTCGCAGGACCTGGCCCTGGTTCTGCCGGAAAACCTCAAGAAAGGACTGGAGCCCTTCGTGAAGAGCGAACTGGCCAAGGCCATCGGCAAGGGCGTGGAAGCCACTTTCTCCAAAAAATTCGGCGGCGGCTTCCGGATCGGCCCCAAGGACGGCAGTTACTTCATCAGCTTCACGGAAGAGAACTTCCGGGAACTGGTGGGCGAATACCTGCGTCCCGCCACCAAGAAAATCCTCGTCGGCTAGGCCATGGGCAATTACGAGTACATAATCACCAGCCTCCCCTACCTTGCGGCAGACTATCAGTATGCCCAGGGCCAAGGCTTTGCCGATGTGCTCGCGGAAAT
>JAEEQF010000103.1 GCA_016285175.1 Bacteroidales bacterium | reverse complement strand
GTGATGAAATAAAAAGAAAGCTCGTACTGGAAGTCAATCATCGGTTGGATTAGTGTGAGGCCAGGCTCCAATTCCCTGCCCCCCAGCGCCTCCCTGGTCAGGAATTCCAGGCCGATGGAATCGGCCCCGTCCTTGGGCTTGATGACATACTTTGGCACATCGGGCAATTGGCCGATGTCTTCCTTGGTGTCTACCGTTGGGATAACAGGATATCCAGCGGCCGTAAGGTCCAGCAGGTACTGCTTTCCCATCATATCTGCCTTACCGGTGAACTCGTTGAAGGTCCTCAGATGCTGGGTCTTAACCCGCTTTACAAACGCATCGTACACGTCCTTGAAGCCACTTACACCGCCAGTGTTCCGGAAAACGATCATGTCTACATCCTTTTCAAAGCTCTCGGAATTAGTCGGATGGCACAGGACCACATCAAAATGGTCCTTAAGGCAGCTCGTAAGCCAAAGGTCCTCCTCAAAATAGTTCCGGCCTTTTGCCCTATAGTAAAGGTCTGTCAAGTATAGTATCTTCTTTCTCATGATTGACAACAAAACTACCGATTTATCGGTCTAAATATAGCGATTATCTCCCAATAACCGAATATTGCTCAATTACTTTCCCATCAGGGTCCAAATCATAGACCCATAAGATCATTTTCGGCCTTTTGCTTGTATCGGCCCAAACGATGAACCGGTATGAGCAGCATTGAGAGATAATCTCCCCGTTTCTGTACAAGGTGTGTTGTTAGGCCGCAGACCTTGTACACGACAGTACCAGTAGAAAGCGATCCAGGCTGGTTTTATCGTACAAGGTGTATCATCATCAAAATCACACCTTGTACATGGAGGCAGGGGAACTCAAGAGGATCCGCACGCTACTTGAAGATCAGCTGGGCGAACTGGTACAGGCCGTATTTCCAGACGACGAAGTCGTGCTGGCCCTCCGGGTATTCGATGAGCGTGCAGGGGACGCCGTTCTCGTCGCAGAAGGCCTTGAGGCGGGAGCTGTTGTACATCAGGTTGTCCTTGCTGCCGCAGACCATCCAGAGGAGCTTGTTTTCCGCTTTGGTCTTTTCCACGTCGGGAATCAGCTCCTCCGGCATCTTGGTGTTGGGAGCGGAGGAGAAGCCGCCAACGTTGGCAAACAGGTCCATGTGCGCCAGACCGAAGTTCAGGGACTGGCCGCCGCCCATGGAAAGGCCCGCGATGGCGCGGTGCATTTTGTCGGCTTGGACGTTGAACTTCCCTTCGATGAAGGGGATGAGATCGTCCACGAGGTCGAATTCAAAATTGGCGAAGGCCTGGAAACCGGCGTAGACGTTCCCCTCGGCGCGGTCGTTCTCCTGGGCGCGTCCGTTGGGCATCACGATAATCATCGGAACGGCTTTCCCGTCCGCGATGAGGTTGTCCAGGATGATGTTCGGCACACCCTGGAGCCATTCACGCTCGTCGCCGCCAATGCCGTGAAGGAGGTATAGGACGGGATACTTCTTCTGAGGATCGAACTTCGGAGGGAGATAGACCGTGGCCTTGCGGACGGTGCCGACGGTGGTGGACTTATACTCCACGAGATCGAGCGTCCCGTGCGGGATGTCCGCACGCTCCTGGTCAAAGCCGGCGGGCGCCTCAACGTAAGGGTCAAACTTAACTTCGATCTGGGGCCTCTGGAAGAAACCACCCATGCCGCCCGGCTGCGCCGTGGCAGAGAGAACGCCGCACCCGAGTGCGGCCAGTGTCAGAATAATTCTTTTCATCTTGTTTGTCATTTTACAATCGTTGTATGCAAATGTATAGGCTTACTACTGTAACTAATAACCGGGGTTTTGTTCCAGCGACGGGGCAAGGGCACGGATATCGGCCGGTATAGGGAAAATATCCGTATAGCGGGACGTTGCTTCGCCGGGGAGTTGGGGACGAAGGGTGGTAGTAGCTCCAAATCGGCCGAAACGGACCAGATCCTGCCTCCGAAGGCCTTCCCAGGCAAATTCCCGGAGCCTCTCTTCCAGGAGGATGTCCAGGGTGAGCGTTCCCAGCTCCGGCGCTCCGGCGCGTGAGCGGACCTCGTTCACCAGTGCCAGAGCTTCATCGACCTTCCCGGTACGAAGCAAGGCTTCCGCCTTCATCAGTATGGCATCGGCATAGCGGAAAATAACCCAGTCATTGTCCATCAGTTTTCCGTCCTTGAAGGCGTTGTAATCGGTCTGGTACTTGCGCATACGGGCACCTGCGGTTTTTTCATCCGGGCTTCCGGTCAGGTCCAGGGCGATGGATCGGGGCTTGTATTCAATGGCAATCTCATGCCCTTCGGCGTCGGTAGGCACTCCGCCCCAATAATTCATGACGAATCGGGGGTCTTCGTCGTCGGTGCCGAAAGCGTTGGCATCGAGCACTTCCGGCGTTGCCGAAGAACCGTTTTCCGCTGTAAATCCAATGGCCGATGCGTGGTCGTAGTGAAGGGAGCGGAAGATATACTGGTTCTGGGTCGCATACAGGTGCTTATCCAGTGGAATCACGAAGATGTTTTCGTCCGACGACTCGTTGTGTACCTGGAAGTTGTCGGTATACGATGCGGAAAGGGTATAGCCGAATCCCTCCAGGGACAGCGCCATCTTGAGCACTTTGTCGTAGTGTTCTTCTCCTGCGTAGACAGGCGCGTTCAGATACAGTTTCTCAAGAAGGAGCCAGGCTACCGGAAGGGTGAATCGGCCATAATACTCGCCGGGGTACTGGCTCATCACGGCGGGAAGCTTTTCTGTCACCTCCTCCAGTTCGTCCACGATAAAGTGGAAAACATCGGCCCGGGGGCTCTGCTTCACTTCAGAAATGGAAACTCCGGGCTCCTTCAACACCGGGACGTTGCCGAACAGGTCCATGATATAGTAATAAAAGCAGGCTCTGAGTGCGCGTGCTTCAGCCAGCCATTCGGGATAGTCCTTCAGTTCCTGGATCGCCTCGTTGGAAAGGACGACCATCTTGTAAAGATAGTTCCAGGCATTCTTGATGGGCGCTTCGGAGGTCTCCCAGGTATGCAGGAACAGCCTCTGCCACAGTCCACCGTCGTACCAGTCGCCGCCACGGGTAGGGATAATGGCTTCGTCGGTTGTGAAGGTGTTCAGGTCGTAGATGCCTCGATAGGTGCCGGCTATGCCTTCTCCTTCAGTGGAGGATCCTATTTGCCTGTACAGATTACCCAAAGTGTTCTGGTACAGGGCTTTTTCTGAAGTGATGGCTTCTTCGCGGGGAAGGCTGCTCCGGGGATGTTCTTCCAGAAGCGTACAGGCGGGAAGAGCGGTAAGAACCAGTATGATAATCGCTTTTTTCATCAGAACTGAATGCTAGCAGACACGGAATAGGAACGGTAGACGGGGTAGGAAATCTTGTCATCCAGGCCGAAGGTGGAACCCGTCACGGAACTGTTTATCATGGGGGTGAGTCCGCTGTAGCCTGTGATGGTGGCGAGATTGTTGACCGAAAGGGAAAGTCTCAGGGAGCGGACAGCCCGCTTGACGGGAATGTTCCATCCCATGGTGATGTAGTCGATGTTCACGTAGTCTCCCCTTTCCAGCCAGTAGTCCGTAACCGTCTGGTCCACAATGTTCTGGGGGGGAGCATCAGCCGCCACATTGTAATATGGGAGCGAACCGGTGTTCATGTAGGTGAGGGCGGTGCCGTTGAAGATCTTGTGGCCGAAAGCCCCGTTCACCTGCATGGAAACGTCGAACGCTTTGTAACGGAAACTGATATTGGTGCCAAGAAGGGCTTTTGGTGCCGCCTGGCCGCAAATCTGGTTGACCCCGTCCGTCTCATAATACCTGGTACCGTCATCGGCCACTTTCAATCCCGTACAATGCGGCAGATAGAAAACACCCAGCGGCTGCCCGACAATCTGATACACAACGTCGTTGTGACCTCCGTGGAAACCGGCGCCGGTCATGGCATTCATGCCCTGGATCTCAGGGGCTTCCAGATACTGGCCCTGCCACCATCCCGACAGGGAAATCAGCCGGTTCTGCTGGAAGGCCAGGTTCATGGAAAGGTTCAGTTGGGAGTCGGACGTCCTCAGGACATTGGCGCCAAGTCCCAGTTCCACGCCGGAGTTAGTCATCTTCCCGAGGTTGGCCATCAGTTTGTTATAAGCAAACGGCGGCACGCTCACCTCGTACATGTAAAGCATGTCCCGCGTGATAGAATTGTAGCATTCGGCCGTGAAAACCAGTCGGCCTTCCAGAAAGGCCGATTCCAACCCCAGGTTCACCTGCTCCCTCACTTCCCATCGAAGATCCGGATTGGCATTGTGCATCTCGCCGAAGGTGACGGCCACGTCTCCGCCATAGGGCGCAATCCCCGTCGGCGATATTGTCTGGAGGGAATAATAGGGCGTAAGTGCACCCTGGTTACCAGAAAGGCCGTATCCGACATTCAGTTTAAGCCTGTGCAGCCATTCCACGTCTTCCAGGAAAGATTCGTTGGATGCGATCCACGAGGCCGATACGGAAGGGAACAGGCCCCAGATGTGATTGTCTCCGAAAAGTGAAGCCGCATCGGACCGGAGGGTTCCGGAAATGGAGTAACGGCTGTCGTAAGAGTAGACCGCCTGGCCCATCACGGACAGCATGTTCTGCCTCTCCCAGACAGAGCCAGTACCCTCCCACGGCCTGATTGCTCCTGCCTGGATGGCATTGATGCCATATGCGTTGGTGGAAAAGCCTGTGGTTGTGGCATAGAAGCCGCTGGAACTGCCGCCTTGGATTTCGCCCATGAGGTTTGTGGACAGCTGGTGCGGCCCGTTCTCGTAAGCATAAGCAAGGTTAAGATAGCCGCGGTATTCGCTTTGCGAAGTGGTGCTGCGGTAGGCCTCGCCTCCGGACCAGATGATGGTGGGGAAGAAGTGGCTGTCGTTCAGGACATTGTAGCTGTAAGAGGCAAATCCGCTGAGGGAGAGGCCTTTCAGCAGCTCGGCCTTTGCCAGGACATGGGCGTTGAAATGGGCCGACGAGCCGCCGTAAGTCTTTTCCAGCAGGGAAACCGGATGGTTTATCTGGCTGGAGGTGGGGATTTGCACGTAACTGCCGTCCGGTTCAGCACCGGCACGGATCGTGGGATTGAATGCGGCCGCGGAGTAAAAGAGTTTCTGCATGTCATGGATGGCATCCTCGTTTTGCAGCGAACCGAAAAGCCCCAGGTCCAGTTGCAGGAAACCAAAGGCCTTCTGCCCGACGTCCAGTTTCACCGAATAATTCTGGATATTCTGCTTCTTTATCACGGCCCGATGGTCAAGGACGCCGACGGAGGCCCTGTAATGGCTGTTTTCCGAACCTCCGCCAAAAGCGATGTGGTGGTTCTGTACAAAGCCTGTCCGGAGAATGGACGACACCATGTCCGAGTCGAAACCGTCATCCCTGAATGGATATCCATGGTTTTTGTTCCAAGTTCGGAAACCATCGGCCGAAAGCATTTCCATGTTCCTGTAGACAGCTTCGGCACCTGCCGTTCCGTCATAGCTGATGCTGAAATCCCCGCCATGGCCCCTTGTGGTGAGGACCTGGATGACGCCGGATGCGCCCCTGGAGCCGTATGGCGCCGTCTCCGACGCGTCTTTCAGGACAGTGAAACTCTCTATGTCGCCGGGATACAGGGAACTAAGGGTGGCCAGGTCCGACATCACTCCGTCTATCACCACCAGAGGGTCGTTGCCGCCGGTAAGCGATGTGGTGCCCCTGACCCGTACGGCGCTTAGCATGGCCGACTGGTTGGCGCCTGACACCGTGACGCCCGCTGCTTGGCCCTGCAGGGCTCCCAGGCCGCTTGTCACGAGGCCTTTATTCATCTGTTCCTTTCCCACGGTGTGAGAAGTGCTCAAGGTATCGTTCTGTGCCACTGCAGCCCAGCCGGGCAATAATACAGCAGCCGCGAGACATACTATTTTCAGGCGCATAGTCATCAGTGTTAACAACTACAAATATCGTCATTTCTTTTTCTTCTTCTCCTCTTTTTCGTCATTCATTTCTTCAACGGATGATACTTCCCCAATTTCTCCGAATTGCATTCCCAGGCGGGAATTCTGACCGCCAGCACATACAAAACGGACAGGGAGACAATCAGCTTTTTATGGCGTCCGCTTCTATTCCGGCAAAGTTTACAGGAACAGCCTCGACCGCAGCCACGGGCAATCTATCCGTCCCGTCACAGAATAAAGAGAGCAAAACAAAAAGAGAACCCGCGTGTGCGGGTTCTTCCTTTTACTTCACAACCTCATACTGGTCTACACCCGGGATGAGTGCAATACCGGTTTCTTCGAGGTGAATCTGATGCTGGCTGTCGACGTAACGGACGGTGAAGATCTTACCGTTGAGCTGTCGTGCCTGCCAGTCCATGCCGCCGGCGGGTTTTTTCAGGACGATACACACAGGTTTGGCACGCGAGGATTCTTAAGTGGTTGATTAATAGCCGGTTGCTCGGGGTGTGGTTCCCAACCCCTTTGCAAATAATGAGGTTGGGAACTAGAAATACTGGATGTGTCTGATTATCAATAACATACATGGCGATCGGTTCCCAACCTCCCTAAGATCTCCCGCACCGGCCCCCAAACAAAAACGCCCCGCAAGATTGCGAGGCGTTTGGAGCGGAAAACGAGACCCGAACTATGTCTTGTAATATATTGAAAATCAATGATTTAG
>JAEEQF010000102.1 GCA_016285175.1 Bacteroidales bacterium | reverse complement strand
AATCCCAACGATCCGGTAGTGGAACTGGAGGAACAGAAGCTGGAAGAGGTCCAGGAAGGCTGGCCCGCCGGAAACATCGATATCCGCACCGGCGATTATATGTTCCGTCCCCATCAGCGCTGGAGTGTGACGGCCGTTCCGGATAAGGGCGGCTACCTGGGCGCCCCGTACTACAAGATAACCATCGCCGGCACCAACCGTGCCCTGGCGGCTACCGAAGACGGAGAACTCACTGCCGTTCCGGAATTCACCGGGGCCGACAACGAGCTCTGGCGCATCGAGCAGCTCACCGACGGCACCTTCCGCATCCTCACCAAGGTGGCCTGCAAGTGCGGAAAGCAGAAGGCCCTCGTGTGCACGGGCGACAGCACCGTGGCCCTGGGAGAATTCGACTTCTCCAGCGACAACAGCAAGTGGAATTTCAGAGACAGATAAGATATGAAAAAGTTAGCAATCCTTGTTACCGCCACCCTGGCAGTCCTTACCGCCTGTGGCCCCAAAGAGCTGAAACCCTGGACCAAGGGCGGCTTCGACACGCACAAGTACCGCAGCGTCTTTGCCGAGATGGGTTATTCCCAGAAGGAGATAGACGCCAAGCTGGAAAGCATTTACCAGGAGGTCTTCTATGGCCCCAACCGCGTATATTTCGAGGTAGGGGATGACATGGGCTATATGTCCGACGTAAAGAACTTCGACGCCCGCACGGAAGGCATGTCCTACGGCATGATGATCACCGTCCAGCTGGACAAGAAGGAGGAATTCGACCGCCTGTTCCGCTGGGCCAAGAAGTATATGCAGTACCAGGAAGGGCCGATGAAGGGCTACTTCGCCTGGAGCCTGAGTCCGGACGGCACCATCCGCGGTGCCGGTCCCGCATCGGACGGCGAACTGTATTTCATCACTTCGCTCATCTTCGCCTCCAACCGCTGGGGTAACGACGGCGAGATCAACTACTTGGCCGAAGCGCAGAACATCCTCAACTCCTCCTGGGAAAAGGACGGTTCGGAAGGCATCATGCCGTTCATCAACAAGGAGAACCATCTCATTGTGTTCACCCCGGACGGCAGGGGAATCGGCTACACGGATCCTTCCTACCACCTTCCCGCCTTCTACGAGGTATGGGCCCGCTGGGCAGGCGATGGCCGGGCCGATTTCTATCGGCAGTGCGCCATCGCCAGCCGGGAGTATCTGCACAAGAGCATCAATCCGGAGACCGGCCTGAATCCGGACACCAACAACTTCGACGGCTCCTTCATCGAGATGCCCGCCTTCTTCGGCCGCCGTTCCAAGCCCGCTTTCCGCTTCGATTCCTGGCGCGTTCCCATGAACATCGCCCTGGACTATTCCTGGGCCTGCGCCGACCGCGAATGGCAGACCTGGTATGCGAATACCATCCAGGACTTCTTCTATTCCAAGGGTATCGATGAATTCGCCGACCAGTACAACGTGGACGGTACGGAGGTGGAATTCGCCATGCCCGCCGGTATGGGCGAGTACCGCGGCACCGGCACCCGCCACTCCGTTGGTCTGGTCGCCACTTTGGCCGCAGCTACGCTGGCCGCGGACCACGAGATTGCCCGTGAATTCGCCCAGCGCCTCTGGGACAGCGAAAACAAACCTTACGAGGACGGCTATTTCGACGCCTATTACGACGGCATCCTCCGCCTCTTCGCTTTTATGCACCTGAGCGGTCACTACCGTGTAATCGAGCCGTAGGACAGTGATAGAACGAACTTATGAAAAAGATGAATATTCCCCTGATGGCAACGCTGCTGGCGCTGTCCATCATTGTGTGCCCGCTGCTGTATTTCACCGTGGGCCCTGCGCTGGATGACAGCCAACTGGAAGTGCTCAAAATACTGGGCATAATAGCCGGCTGCAGCGCTGCCTTCTGCTTTATCGTGGGAGAGCTCACGGGTAACAATTCCCAGATGGACAAGCTCTGGAGTCTGCTTCCCATAGCCTACACCTGGGTAATTGCCATTAAGGGAGGCATGAGCGCCCGCCTGGTAGTGATGGCCGTCCTGGCAACCCTGTGGGGCATCCGCCTCACCATCAATTTTGCACGTAAAGGCGCCTACAAACTCAAATTCTGGGAAGGCGTTGAAGACTACCGCTGGGCGGTCGTACGTTCCGGATCGGCCTTTAAGAAGCGCTGGACCTGGACCCTTTTCGACCTGGGCTTCATTTCCATCTACCAGAATGCGCTGGTGCTCATGACCACTTTCCCGGCCCTTGTGGCCATGAAATCGGATGCGCCTTTCGGCTGGGTGGACGGCATTGCTGCAGCCCTAATGCTTGGCTTCATTATTTGGGAAACCGTTGCCGATGAGCAGCAGTGGGCTTTCCAGACCAAAAAATGGGCGATGCTCAAAGAAGGGAAGAAGCTGGAAGAGCTGCCGGCGCCGTATAACAAAGGCTTCAATACCCTTGGGCTCTGGGGCCGCAGCCGCCATCCCAATTACTTTGCCGAACAAGCCATCTGGGTGGCCTTCTACGTCTTTTCCATCGGCGCAGGTATGGGCATTATCAACTGGAGCGTTATCGGCGCCCTGCTGCTGATTGTGCTTTTCCAGGGGAGTTCCTCGCTGGCCGAAGAAATCAGCGGCGGAAAGTACCCGGAGTACGAAAAATACTGCAAGAGCGTCCCTCGCTTCTTCCCCGGAAAGGGTATTTCTTAACTAATTTTATAGTTTTTTGCATCCTTTGTTGTCTAACGGGTGTAGATTCGATAGAAAATGGATAACAAGGAACAAGTATTCACCCAATTGGTCCGGGAGCACAAGAGCACCATCTATTCGGTGTGCTACATGTTCTCGAAGGACTCGGATGAGATTGACGACCTCTTCCAGGAGATTCTGATCAGGCTCTGGAAGGGGTACGACTCATTCCGCGCGGAATCCGACGTCCGGACCTGGATTTACCGTGTCTCGCTGAACTGCTGCCTCAATGCCGACAAAAAACGCCGGCAGGGAGGGCAGCGCGTACCGCTGAGCGTGGACATAGACCCGTTTGAGGATACGGACGACAGGGCCCTGCAGACCAAACGGCTTTATGCCCGTATCAATCAGCTGGGCCTGGTGGACCGCGCCATCATCCTCCTGTGGCTGGAAGGCCTTAGCTACGAGGAGATCGGCGCCATCATGGGTATCTCGGTGAAGAATGTTTCCTTCCAATTGCATCGAATCAAGGAAGAACTCAAAAAGTCCCATCTTTAATCACTCGTGCCATGAACAAGGAAGAATTCGATATCAATCAGGAACTGGAGCAGATGCGGCAGGATTATGCCGATCTTAAGGAACGGTTCGACAAGCAGCAGATCATCAACAAGGAGTTGATAGAGAATGCGATGAAAAAGGACGTGCGCAGGCTTTTCCTGTCCAAAAAGACGCTGCCTGTCGGGATAGCATTGGCGGTTGTAGCCGTGGTTTTATGTTTTGTCATGGGATACCCTTGGTGGCTGCCGGTTTCCCTTATCATTTACAGCCTCATCTTCTTCCCCGGCATATTCTGGGTATACAAAGGTGTCCGGGCAGAAGATTTCTACAATGGCGACATCCTTTCCACTACCCAAAACCTGCTGAGATTCAAAAAGAGATACATCGCCCTGGTGGCCGGAATCTGCCTCTTTTTCTTCGCCTTTGTCATTGCCGTCACCCTCCATATGACAACCATGAACATAAGCACGGAACTGATGTGGAGACGGGGAATCATCGTTGCAATTCTCTGTATCGTCACATTAGCCTTGGAGTATTTCTCCGCCAGGGGACTGTTGAAATCCTGCGACGACATCATCCAACGGCTGAAAATAAAGGAATAAGTTAAATGGAAGACTATATCATCAGAGAGATTGACCGGATAGGGGAGATGCTGCTGCTTATAGCCCGCAGGCTGGGATTGTTCCTTGAAGACGTTCCGGATTACTCCCTTACGGACGTGCAGGAGGAATTCGCAAAAGCCAGCCTCCCGTTTGATCTGGACGCCGTTATGCAGCAGGAGAATCCCATTGTCTATTTGATAGAGACCGTAGGACTGTCCGACCAGGGCCTGGAGACCTTCATTGACATCCTGTTCCATTCAGACATAAATGAAGGCCGGAAGAAAACCCTCCTAAACGACGCCCTTACCTATCTGGACGCCAAAGGAAACTTCTCCTTCCGGCTTCACTCACTAAAGTAAGGCGGAAAACCGCGTTACTGTTCAAAAGTCAGACTTACTTTTTCCGGCCTCTGGAGGAAGCGGTGAAGGTTTCGACCAGTATAACGCCATTCTCCCAGCCTTCATATTTCTTAACTTCCTCCTGGCTCCCGTTCTTGATAACGGTTATGCTCTTAACTTCCGTAGGGTTCAATTTCTCAAATTCCTTTTTCGAAGCCCTTTTTCCGTCAATGACATAGACAGGATCAACCAGATCGGAAGCACCCTGTTAAAACGCAACGCAAGCTTGGTCAGTTTACCCCGAATCCGGTTGGAAAGGTATGTGAATTCCAGCTCTGTCATAATGTGCTTTCACCATAAAGGTAGCAAGAACCGGCAAAAAGTTAATGACAATTGTACGAAACCCGATGTAAAGCCGAAGTGATACTATCGTCACATGGGGGGATCAGACCCCTGAGCGTGGGCGGAAATTGCCATGGAAAGGCAGAAAAACAAAACGGTAAAGCGTTTCATACCAAGTTCTTTGTTTTTCACCTAAAATTACATATTTTTGTACTGATAGACAAAACTAATAACACTATGTCCTCAAAAGTATTTCGCATTCTTTTCACATCAATAGCACTTACTCTTCTGAGTATCAGCGCTTTTGCACAGCAAAAAGAAACCTTCTGCAACCCCTTGGACCTTGTAGTGGGCCAGGAACGCTCTTACCGGGGCGGTGAGCCGGTTGTCCTCATTTATGACAACGACTACTTCCTCTTCGTCTCCCACAGGAAAGGGTACTGGTACTCGCCGGATTTCAAGGACTGGACCTATGTGGATGCCCCCAATTATCCCGGTGGGGTGGTTTCCGTCGTGGAGATGGACGGCACCCTGTACGGCTGCTCCATGAACAACAAGAACGTGTATCGGGCCGTAGACCCCCGGAAAGGGGAGTGGGTCCTGTGCGGGACGCTGGACAGCGACCGTTACGGAGATGCCAACATGTTCTATGACAACGGACACCTCTATCTGTATTACGGCTGGTCCCAGCTCATGCCTTTCAAGGTGGTGGAACTGGACAAGAATACCTTCAAGGAGATTAAAGGACCGGAAATCCTCTTCTTCAGCGATTACCGCAACCACGGTTTCGAGAAACGTACCCGTGACGATGTAATCTTCTCCATTTTCAACGGCCGCCGCGACTACGGCGAGGAAGAGTATCCCTGGATTGAAGGTCCCTGGATGACAAAGCACAATGGCAAGTATTATCTGCAGTATGCCGCCATCGGCCTGGAACTCCTGTCGTATTCCCACGGCGTATACGTGAGCGACAACCCCATGGGCCCGTTCACCTATTCCCAGCATAACCCGCTCACCTTCAAGACTACGGGCTTTGCGGTGGGAGCCGGTCACGGCAGCACCTTCCACGACAAGAACGGCCAGCTCTGGACCATCTGCATGATCCCCTCCAGCTACGGCGGAGCGGGGCGCGGCTCCGAGCTCGCCATCTTCCCGACCGCGGTGGACGCGGAAGGCGTGA
This sequence comes from Bacteroidales bacterium, assembly GCA_016285175.1. GTDB lineage: Bacteria > Bacteroidota > Bacteroidia > Bacteroidales > UBA932 > Cryptobacteroides. Next base: position 1,054 of record JAEEQF010000102.1, on the reverse strand, counting down.
TGCATTCCAACGAAGAATTCGGCGACTGGCCGCAGTACTGGCCGGGCACCCGCACGGATGCCGTGGACCACAACTGGACGGGCTGGAAACTCCTCTCGCACAAGAAGAAAGTCACCGTCTCCTCCACTTTCGAGAACTATGCTCCGGAGAACGGCGTGGACGAGCAGTTCATGACCAACTGGGCGGCCGAGACCGGCGACCCGGGCGAATGGTTCCAGGTGGACCTGGGCAAGGTCGCCGACATCTATGCCATCCAGTGCAACTTCGACCACATCGGCGCGGCGCAGCAGGCGCGCGGAGGCTTCGGCGCTCCCGCCCCGGCCGGCCCGGAGCACTTCCAGTGCTTCAAGGTCGAGGTGTCCGTGGACGGGACGCACTGGACCACGGTCATCGACAAGCCTGACAACAAACTCGACCTGCATCACGACTACACCGAGCTCAAGACCCCCGCACAGGGCCGCTACGTGAAGCTCACCAACACCGCCCAGTGCCACGACGGCGCCAAGTTCTCCGTCAAGGACCTGCGCGTGTTCGGCAATCCCTCCTCCGCCGGATCGGTCGTCCTGAGCGGCGTCAAGGTGGTCCGCAACCCCGAGGACCGTCGCGAAGCCAGCCTCCTCTGGGATCCGGTCCCGGGCGCGGACGGCTACATCATCCGCTACGGCATCGAGCCGGGCAAGCTCTACAACAGCTACATCGTCTATGACGACAACTACTTCAAGCTGCACAGCCTCAACACCGAGTCCGAATACTTCTTCGAGGTCGAGTCCTTCGACTCCGGCCTGGACTACTACCGCCCGAAGACCGAGGAGGTCAACGGAACCGGCGGCGAAGTGGAGATGAACAAGCGCGGACAGGGCGGCTACGGCGGCAACGCCGACAGCAAGCGCGTGATGGTCAAGGAAGGCGTGGACAGCTATGTCTTCGAGGGCATCGATCCGGGTGCCTGGACGATCAGCCACACCTTCGGTCCGACCCTGTGGTCGGGCGAGCTGACCGCAGCCGACCTCATCGGCGAAGGCGAGCCCGGCATCGAGGCCAAGCTCACCGCGCT
>JAEEQF010000101.1 GCA_016285175.1 Bacteroidales bacterium | reverse complement strand
GCCGATGGTGCCCAGGTAGAAGCCGCCATGTTTGTGGCAGGCGTCCGTCACCATCTGGGAGCGGTTGCCCTTGGCAATCATCACCAGTGAGGCGCCGTGGTCCTGGAATTCATCTACATACGGGTCCATGCGGTTGGCCGTGGTGGGGCCCATGGAACCGCAGGGGTATCCTTCCGGTGTCTTGGCCGGTCCGGCATACAGGATGGGGTGGTCCTTGAAATACTGAGGCATCCCTTCACCGGCATCCAGGCGGGCCTTGAGCTTGGCGTGGGCGATGTCCCGGGCCACGATGATGGTTCCCTTCAGGTTCACGCGGGTGCCCACGGCATATTTGGTGAGCTCTGCACGGACGGCATCAATGCCCTTGTCCAGGTCTATTTCAATGCCCTTGGGGCCTTCGCCGGGACGGCGCAGCTCTTCCGGAATCAGTTCGGAGGGGTTGGTATCCATCTTCTCGATCCAGACGCCATCGGCATTGATCTTACTCTTGATGTTACGGTCTGCACTGCAGCTTACGCCCATGCCGATGGGGCAGCTGGCACCGTGGCGGGGCAGGCGCACCACACGGATGTCGTGGGCCAGGTATTTGCCGCCGAACTGGGCGCCCAGGCCGATCTTCTGCGCTTCCTTCAGAAGCTTTTCCTCCAGGTCTATGTCGCGGAAGGCACGGCCGGTTTCGTCACCGGTGGTGGGCAGGTTGTCGTAGAACTTGATGCTGGCCAGTTTAACGGTGAGGAGGTTCTTTTCGGCCGATGTGCCGCCAATCACGAAGGCGATATGGTAGGGCGGGCAGGCTGCCGTACCCAGCGAGCGCATCTTCTCCACCAGGAAGGGGATGAGGGTGCCTTCGTTCTGGATGGTGGCCTTGGTCATGGGGTAGAAGTAGGTTTTGTTGGCGCTGCCGCCGCCTTTTGCCACCATGATAAAATGGTATTCATCGCCGCAGGTGGCCTCGATGTCAATCTGGGCAGGGAGATTGCACTTGGTATTGACCTCGTTGTACATATCCAGGGGGGCATTCTGGCTGTAGCGCAGGTTCTCCCGGGTGTAGCAGTTGAAAACGCCGCGGCTCAGGGCTTCCTCGTCTTCGAAACCCGTCCATACCTGCTGGCCTTTCTCTCCGTGGATGATGGCGGTTCCGGTGTCCTGGCAGAAGGGGAGCACGCCTTTCACGGAAGTTTCGGCGTTGCGAAGGAACTGCAGGGCCACATACTTGTCGTTGTCGGAGGCCTCCGGGTCTGAGAGAATCTTTGCCACCTGCAGGTTGTGGGCGCGGCGCAGCATAAACTGACAATCGTGGAAAGACTGCTGGGCCGCCAGCGTAAGAGCCTCGGGGCTGACCTTCAGCATCTTGTGGCCTTCGAAATCCGCGGTGGACACGAGTTTCTCGGAGCCGGGAATCTTGTAGTATTCAGTGGTATCCTTACCCAACTGAAACATGGGTGCATATTTGAACTCTGCCATAAGTGTTAGAATAAAGTTCTTTGTGGTTTACAAATATAGCGTTTTTTAAGGAATTCTCCTTATATTTGTGGCTACCTTAGTGTAAATATCTAATAACCACACATAAACTATGACAGAAATTAAATTCAGGGTCGAGAGCGACCTCCTTGGAGAACTTCAAGTGCCTGCAGACGCCTATTATGGTGTCCAGACCCAGCGTGCCATCAACAATTACAGGATTTCCACCACGCACATGTACGACTATCCGGAGTACATCGTCGCGATGGCGTATGTGAAAATGGCAGCCGCAGCCGCCAACACGGAGCTGGGCGTGATGCCTAAGGAAATCGGCGAGGCCATCATCAAAGCCTGCCAGGAGATTGTGGACGGAAAGCTGCACGACCAGTTCCCCGTGGACATGATGCAGGGCGGCGCCGGCACCTCTGTGAACATGAACGCCAACGAGGTCATCGCCAACCGTGCCCTGGAGCTGATGGGGCATAAGAAAGGGGAGTACCAGTACTGCTCTCCCAACGACCATGTGAACTGCGCCCAAAGTACCAATGACGCCTATCCCACCGCTTTCCGCTATACCTTCTTCCGCATGAACCGTCACCTGGAGAAGGCCCTGCAGGATCTTATCGACTCCTTCCGGGCCAAGGGAGAGGAATTCAAGGACATCATCAAGATGGGCCGTACGCAGTTGCAGGACGCCGTTCCCATGACCTCCGGCCAGGAATTCAACGCCTTTGCCAACAACCTGGAAGAGGAGATTGCCAACCTGGAGCGCAACGTGGTGCTCCTCAAGGAAATCAACATGGGCGGTACCGCCATCGGCACGGGCCTCAATGCGGTTCCCGGCTTTGCCGAGCTCTGCACCAAACGCCTGAGCGAATTCTCCGGTGATACCTTCGAGAAAGCTCCGGACCTGGTGGAAGCCACCCCGGATACCGGTGCCTATGTGAGCTATTCGGCCGCTCTCAAGCGCCTGGCCGTGAAGCTTTCCAAGATTTGCAACGACCTCCGCCTGATGGCATCCGGTCCCCGCTGCGGCCTGCACGAGATCAACCTTCCGCCCATGGCGCCCGGTTCCTCCATCATGCCCGGCAAGGTGAACCCGGTGATCCCGGAAGTGACCAACCAGGTGTGCTTCAAGGTTATCGGAAACGATACCTGCGTGGCCTTTGCCGCCGAGGCGGGCCAGCTGCAGCTCAACGTGATGGAGCCGGTGATCGCCCAGTCCATCCTGGAAAGCCAGACCTGGCTCATCAACGTGATGAACACCCTGCGCACCAAGTGCGTGGACGGTATCACGGTGAATGTGGAGCACTGCTATAATATGGTGAAGAATTCCATCGGCATCGTTACTGCCCTTAATCCGTACATCGGCTACAAGGCCTCCACCAAGGTGGCCAAGGAAGCCCTGGAAACGGGTGGCAGTGTCTATGACCTGGTGCTGGAGCATGGGCTTATGACCAGAGAAAAGCTGGACGAGGCCTTGGATCCCAAGGCCATGACAGCCAGTCACGATTTTATAAAATAAATGCGTAAGTATCTCATTATCACACTGCTTGGCATAGTTCTGCTATGCCAGGCCTTTTTTGTGTCGGCGCAGCCGCGCCACCAGCTGAGATTGGGTTGGGGAGATCCGCTCTTCGAGACTTTGGCCTTTCATGAAGGGGCGTCTCCCACGGGGGAGTTCGTCCGGACGCATGACTTTTGTTACACAGGCCATTTCTTTGTGGAATACCAGTATCGTCTCACCAAGGTGGTGAGCCTGGGTATCCAGACGGACCTGGAAGGAATCTTCTGGAAGGAGACCAAGACCGATATCTACCGGAACCCCGTCGGCCCAGCTTCTTCAACCCGCAACTACGACCTTAGCTTTATCCCCACTTTCAGGCTCACCTTCCTGGACACCCCCTGGGTCCAGCTGTATGCCGGCGGCGGAGTGGGCCTGATGATGGCCTTCGACAATGCCCGGAACCTGGAACTGGCCCCGGTACTGTCCCTTACTCCCTTTGCCGTCCAGGTGGGAAAGGGTCCCTGGAGCGGTACCCTGGAACTGGGGGGCTTGACTTCCCTGAAGAACGCCAACCGCATCTATATGTTCGGTTCCCGTCTGGTTTCTGTAAGTATCAATTATCGCTGGTAATATGGACAAACTCAGATACGCCGTCCTGCTCCTGTGCCTGTGCCTGTGTGCCTGCCGCCACCCGGAAGTGGAGTATATGGATTTTGACACCTTCCAGATTATTTCGGTGAATGCTTCCCGGTATTTCCTGGAAGACGGTTCCCTGAATCCGGAAGTGGCCCTGATGGGGGACACGGAATGGGATGGGGAACAGACCAAGGTGGCCAGCACCCAGGCCGCCACGCTGGTGAGGGACTTGCTGGGCGTGGTGAACAACACCAAGCTGGTCCATATCGCCGGCATCTTCCAGGGACACGACACGGACGGTTCTCCCCTTAAGCAGTCCGGGAAACTCATCTTCCCGGCGGAGGGCCCCATCAAGAACCTCATCCTGGTGAGCCATTACACCATCGGCGCCAACTTTGAATGCCCGTCGGAGACTTTCCCCATGGAAGCCCTGCTGGCCACCAAGGGGTACGCGGTGGTGATTGCCGATTATATCGGCTTCGGCATCACCGCACAGCGGATCCACCCTTACATGCACACCAATAGCACGGCCCAGAGCGTTGTGGATATGGCCCTGGCGGTGAAGCCTTACATGGAGCATATCGGCCGGAAACCGGAAAGCGAGCAGGTCTATCTGGTAGGTTACTCCCAGGGCGGCTCCACCACCCTGGCCGTGATGGACATGATCCAGGATTTCTATAGCGATGTCCTTCCCATCAAGATGGTCTATGCCGGCGGTGGCCCTTACGACCTGGCCGCCACCTTCGACGTGTCCATGGATCTGGGCGTAACCGGCATTCCCTGTGCCATTCCCATGATTGTCCAGGGCGTGAACGAAGGCGAACATCTGGGACTGGACATGAAGGATTTCTTCAAGCCCCGCCTGCTGGAGAATTACGACAAGTGGATCAATTCCAAGGATTATACGGTAAAGCAGATCAATCAGAATATCCAGTCGAACGACCTGCACGACATCATGACGGACCAGGGACGGGACAAGACCAGCAGGGAGACGGCCCGCCTGTACAAGGCCCTGCTGGACAACTCCACCCTCTGCTTCCGTCCCACCGCTCCTATCTACCTGTTCCACAGCCGGCAAGACCAGACCGTCCCCTTCGTGAATGCCATGCGGGCCGAGGAGTACTTCGCCGGGATGGATATCCACAAGGACTTCGGCAACTACGGAAAGCACGCGATGGGGGCTATCCGCTTTATCCTCACTGCATATAAAGACCTGCCATGAGAAAACTGCTATTCATAATGGGTGTCCTGCTCCTGGCAGGCTGCACGGGCAAGGAAGTACTTGTCACCAAGGAAGTTAACCTTAGCCTGAAAATAGAAGAGGTTAAAGGCACCAAAGTCATTATTACCATAACCTCGGACAATCCGGATGCGTATTACAGCTACTGCCTCTGGCACGATATGAACGTTTCCGAGTCGGTCTTGCTGGAGTATCTCACCACGGTGGCCGAGGAGGATTACAACATCAAGAAAGAGAAAGGAGCCCTGAAACTGGCCAGTTTTGTGGACCTGAACTGTTACCGGGGCAGCCGTACGCTCCGGGCCACCGGACTGATGCCGGATATGGATTACAAGGTAGTGGTGTTCCAGCTCAATCCCACCACGCACGAACCCATAGGAAAGATCCTGTCGGAGATTATCCATACCAAGCCGGTGGACAGGACCCCTATGGATATTGCCTTCTCCTTTGAAGGCAAGACCATCACGGTGGTCCCTTCCGACCAGAACCGTACTTATTACTGGGAATATGACAACGAGCAGGTGATATACGATAATTTCAACTGGCCCTTCGGTTGGTACTATTCCATCATGGATATGTATGAGCAGTATGGTTTCATGAACAATCTGCTTTCCAAGGGAACCGAGGTCTATGACGCCAGCTGGGACCACTTTGAGGAAGGTGAGGTTTGCGTCATTGTGGCCGCTGCGTATGAGAATGGTGAGATTACTTCGGACTATGTGGAGGTCCCGTTTATCTATCGAAACGGAAGCTTTGCCCCCTATGGTCAGGATGCGCCTGATCAATAGTCTTTGTATCAAGGTGTTATAAGAATACCCTGCTGTCAAATGACAGCAGGGTATTCTTGTAAATGGCTGAATGTCAGTTAGAAGACCAGAATGTACAGCCCGGCGGCCAGGGCGGCGCCCACCATGGGGCCGGCAACGGGAATCCAGCTGTAATTCCAACCGCTGTCGCGTTTGCCTTCGATGGGAAGTACGGCGTGGGCGCAGCGCGGACTGAGGTCACGGGCCGGGTTGAGGGCATAACCGGTGGTACCGCCCAGGGACATGCCGATGGACATGATGAGGCAGGTGACGGGCCAGGAACCCAGGGAGCCGGTCTGGGCCGTGACGGAACCCAGCTGGAAGGCGTTTCCGCTGAAGCCAAGGGCCAGGATCACGAACACCAGCAGGCAGGTGGCGATGACCTCGCATACGAAGTTGCGATAGGGGTTATAGATGGCCGGCATGGTGCAGAAGGTGCCCAGCATGGTGTCCGGCTCATCGGCCGTGGCCTTGTAGTGGTCCTTGTAGAATACCCATACCAGTGCGGCGCCTACGAAACCGCCCAGCATCTGGGCCACGATGTAGCCCGCAACCGAGGTCCAGGGGAAAGAACCGGCGATAGCCAGGCCCAGCGTTACGGCCGGATTGAGGTGCGCACCGGAAACCGGACCGGCGATGAGCACGCCCATCATTACGGCCAGGCCCCAGCCCAGGGCGATGACCACCCATCCGGCGCCTTTGGCCTTGGAATGTTTGAGGGAACAGGCGGCGCATACCCCGTCACCCAGTAAAACCAGCACCAGGGTGCCGATAAATTCAAAGATGTACTGATTCATAGTTTATTTACTGATAGTTCTTGAAATGGCGTCGGCCCAGCCATCCCTGGCGGGCTGCATGTTGGTGCCGGAAGGGGTGAACTTGCGTTCCACCTGCCACTGCGCCTTGATCTCTTCCAGCGAGCTCCAGTAGCCAACCGCCAGGCCGGCCAGATAGCAGGCGCCCATGGCCGTGGTTTCGGTGATCTGGGGCCGGATGACGGACGTCTCCAGGATATCGGCCTGGAATTGCATCATGAGGTTGTTGCGGGAAGCGCCGCCGTCCACCTTGAGTTCGGCCAGTTTTACGCCGGCGTCCTTCTCCATGGCGCGTACGATGTCCA
>JAEEQF010000100.1 GCA_016285175.1 Bacteroidales bacterium | reverse complement strand
TATGTAATGCATTGATTATCAGTACAGGAGCAAACCCAGGACGGCGCCCGCCAGGATGATATAGATGGGATTCACCTTTCCCCAGTAGCCGGCCACGAAGGCGCCGCCCAGCAGCACCCAGCTCTTCCAGTCCGGAAAGTTCTCGGAGACCACTTGGACATCGGGCGAACAGCCCGTCCAGGTGGTCTTGACAATCAGTATGACCGCCGCCGCGCCAATCAGGCCCACCACCGCCGGCTTGAGCCAGGACATAGTGCCGGTGTACAGCCTGCTGGAGCGGAACTTCATATAGAAGCGCACGATAAGGAGCATGATGATGAACGAGGGCAGCATCAGCGCCAGGGTGGCCGTGGCCGATCCGCAGAGGCCCAGCAGGTGACTCCCCGTAGCGTTGAAAAGGACATCGTAGCCCACATACGTGGCGCTGTTGATGCCGATGGGCCCCGGCGTCATCTGGCTCACCGCCACAATATCCGTAAACGTACCCTCCGATATCCAGGGATGCTCCACCACTACCTGGTTCTGGATTAGCGACAGCATGGCATAGCCTCCACCGATGGTGAACGCCCCTATCACAAAGAACGTCCACGCCAACTGCAATATGAGGAACAACGTTGTCATTCTGAGCGCGTCGAAGAATCTTTCTTCATTCTAAAGTAGGTGAAGCTGAACCCCAGCACCAGCACGCACAGGATAATGTAGATGGGTGAAACGTTAAGGAACGCCACCAGCACCAGCGCCGCCACGGCCAGGAGCCAGGCCCACCAGGTCTTGCAGGACTTCCTGGCCATGTTCACCATGGGCACGGCAATAAGGGAGATGACCACCGGGCGGATGCCCTTGAAAGCCTTTTCCACCCAGGGGTTGTCCTTGAACGCCGTGAAGAAGATGGCGATGGCCAGGATAATGCAGAAGGAAGGCAGGATGCTGCCCAGGGTGGCGGCGATACTGCCTTTAACGCCCCGGAGCCTGTGCCCCGCGAAGATGGAAATATTCACCGCCAGCACGCCGGGAGCGCTTTGGGACAGCGCCACGATATCCGGAAGGTCCTCGTCGGAAATCCATCCCCGCTTGCTCATCTCGGCCTGGATGATGGGGATCATGGCATAGCCTCCGCCGATGGTGAACGCCCCAATCTTGGCGAATACGGCGAAGATCTGCCACAATGATACCTTCCTTTCCATACAGATTATTCCTTATATAGCAGGTAGAAGCCCTTCCACAGATAGTCGATGAGGTCCCGGCTGGAAAAACCTTCTTCCGAGCGTTCGCGGGACAGGCAGTCTCCGGCATAACCGTGGATCCAGACGCCCAGGGCCGCGGCATCCTCCGGCGAATAACCTCTTGCCAGAAGCCCGCCGATAAGGCCTGTAAGGACATCTCCGCTGCCGCCTTTGGCCAGGCCCGGGCCGCCCGTCTGGTTAACCAGGCAGTCACCATCGCGCGTAAACACCCGGGTGTGGAAGCCCTTCATTACCAGCGTACAGCCGGCATACAGGCAGAGCTCCCGGGCCAGGGCCACGCGGTTCTCTTCGCTGGTATGCGGAAGGAGTCGGCGAAGCTCTCCCATATGGGGGGTGAGGATGGACCCTTCCGGAAGCAGCTCGTGCCAGTCCGGGATTACGGAGAGGACGGTGAGGGCATCGGCATCCAATACCATGGGGACCTTCTCCTCATAGGCGATGGAAAGCAGGTCCATGAGGGCGTTCATGGTGCCGGCGTCCCTTCCCAGGCCCGGTCCCACGGCAACCACCGCGTACTTTTTTAGCGTGGACGGAGCCGTGCAGAAATGGGCTTCCAGCTCTTCCGACAGCATGGCCGACGGGAAATTGTTCACCACGGACTGGAGCGCCCTTTCCGTAGAGTGCAGCGTTACCAGGCCGCAACCGGACTGCAGGGCGGCGCCCGTAGCAAGCACCGCCGCGCCGGGCATCTGGTCACAGCCGGCCACTACAAGAAGATGTCCATAGTTTCGTTTATGTGTGTCTATGTTCCGGTAAAGCAACCGGGGACGGAGATAAGAAGGATCGATAACGGTCATAGTCTCTTTTATTCTGCAACACGGACAGGGACATCGGCCTTGGCGCCGTCCAGCGTGCGGACGGTGTACGAAGTGACTTTTCCGTCGGCCCAGTCGAAGTCCACCATATAGCCGCCGCGGGCGCGAAGGCCCCGCACGGAACCTTCCTTCCAGGCGGAAGGCAGGGCAGGCAGCAGCACAATCCCATCTTCGTGGCTCTGCAGCAGCATTTCTGCGATACCGGCCGTTACGCCGAAGTTGCCGTCGATCTGGAACGGCGGATGGGCATCGAAGAGGTTGGGATACGTATTCCGCCTGAAGAGATTCTTGATGATGAGGAAGGCATGGTCCCCGTCCTGCATCCGGGCCCAGAAGTTGGTCTTCCAGCCCAGGCTCCAGCCGGTGGCCCTGTCTCCGCGCTGGATGAGCGTGGTGCGGGCGGCCTCAAACAGTTCCGGCGTACGGGTGGGCGTAATCTGGTCCGAAGGATACAGTCCGTACAGGTGCGAGATGTGCCGATGCTGGTCGTTCGGGTCGTCCCCGTCCTCGATCCACTCCTGCAGCTGGCCGTACTGTCCCACCTTCATCGGCGGCAGCTGGGCCAGGGCGCCCTTCAGGGCTTCCCGGTATTCACCCTCGTCCACGCCCAGGATTTCGGCGGCCTGCAAGGTGCTGGAAAGGGCGTCACGCGCAATCTGCGTATCCATGGTGCAGCCGGCCGTCAGCGGGGACTTCTTCCCCATCGGCCCGTGTTCCGGGCTCACGGAAGGTACCACCACCAGATAGCCGTTCCGGGGATCCACCTGCATATAATCCAGATAGAAATCGGCCGTACCCTTGATTACCGGATACCATTCCCGCAGGAAATCCTTGTCCAGCGTATAGAGGTAATGCTGCCAGAGGTGGGTGGCCAGCCAGGCGCCGCCGTTGGGGTACATGCCCCAGAAGGCACCGTCCACCGGACCGGCTATACGCCAGATATCCGTGTTGTGGTGCGCCATCCAGCCATCGCAGCCATACATCTGCCGGGCCGTGACGGCTCCCGTTTCCGAAAGGTCTTTGATCATGCCGAAGAAGGGCACCAGGCTCTCCTGCAGCCCGCACACCTCGGCCGGCCAGTAGTTCATCTGGGCGTTGATATTGATGGTATACTTGCTGTCCCAGGGGGCCATGTATTCGTCGTTCCAGATGCCCTGCAGGTTGGCGGGCTGTCCGCCCGGCTGGGAGCTGCAGATGAGGAGGTATCGGCCATAATTGAAGATAAGGGACACCATGCCCATATCGTCGCTGTCCTGGAAGGCTTCCTTGCGCTTATTGGTGGGCAGGGCCGCATTCTCGCCGGAGTGCAGGCGGATGGAGCAGCGGCCATACTGCTCCCCGTAAGCGGCTTCGTGCCGGGCCAGCAACTTCTTATAGGAAATGCCGGCGGCCTTCTCCAGGCCTTCCTTCGCGGCGGCCGACTCATCCCCGGAGATATCGTGATAGTTCACAAAATTGGTGGCTGCATTCACCAGCAGCGTCACATGTGTTGCACCGGAAACGGTTAGGAGCGAATCCGAGGCGACCACGTTGCCATCGGCCAGGATCCGGGTGCGGCACTCTGCCGTGAGCCCGCCCGGAATCCCCTCCTGCTCCACGCCCTTGATGCGCGTTACCAGGCAGTCCCCTTCCGTAGAGACCTCATAGGGGAATTTGCAATCCTGGGTAAGGGTGAACGAGAGGGCGCCCTTCTTGCTGGCATCCAGGCGGATTACCACGGCCCGGTCTGTCAGGGACGCAAAGGCGCTCCGGGTATAGCGGACGCCATTGGCAGTGAAATCCACCCCTGCCACGGCACGGGTAAGGTCCAGGTCCCGGCTGTAGTTCTCCACCTCTTCCGGCATATCCGGGAAATGGAGCCGGAGGTTACCCAGCGTGAGGAAACGCATGCCGTGCGGCCCGGGGATAAACTGCTCGTTGATGAGCGCTTCCGCCTCTTCCTCCTTCCCGGCGAAGATGAGCTGCCGGGCCTGGTCCAGGTACTGCAGGGAAGTCTCGCTGTTATTATTGTGCGGGGAGCCGCTCCAGAAAGTGGATTCGTTGAGCTGGATGGTTTCATCGGTGATTCCGCCGAAAACCATGGCGGCCATCTGACCATTGCCGATAGGGAGTGCCTCCAGCCACCTGCCGGCGGGGGCGTCGTACCACAGGCGGTCCTGATCTCCGGCCTGTTTGGGCTGCGGGTTACAGGCCACCGCCAGCAGCGTGACGGCCAAGAATGCGATTTTCTTCATGCTATGATTGGTTTTATTCCCAAATATAAGCATTTTCCATAGAAAAATGAAAGGTCCGTGCTTCCCAGCAAGGACCTTTCGCAATTCTAACCTAAAACTTAACCTATGAAAAAACTATTCGACTATTTTTATTGCGAATTCTGTGCCAAAACTACTCGCTGTCGGGAGTTTTTTCTTCAATTTTATTCATTTCTTCGTCCGGGCGGACGGAATAGATTACAACGGCCGTAAGGGGACGGTCATAACGGTCTGCGGGAGTGGCTGCAATCTTGTCAATCACGTTGAATCCCGCCACCGTTTCTCCAAACACGGTATACTCCCCGTCCAGGTGCACGCAGTTGTCCGGATTCTGCACCAGATAGAACTGGGAACCGGAGGATTCCTTGAAAGGATTGGCCAGGTTTCCCCTTCTGGCGGCCGCCAGCGCGCCTTTCTTATGCCGATGAAGCGGATTGCCGTCTGCATCCAGGATCTCCGCCGGGAGGGTATAGCCGGGACCGCCCTGTCCCCAGGAATCCACCCGCAGGGTATCCCGGGAAATGGGGTCCCCGCCCTGGATCATGAAACCGTCTATCACACGGTGGAACATGAGATTGTCATAGTATCCGGAGAGGGCCAGCATCACGAAATTGTCCCGGTGGCGGGGCGTATCCTTGAACAGGCGCACTTTGATGGTGCCCATGCTGGTTACTATATCCATTACCGGCTCTTCCGGCAGGGCCTGGGCCGCCTTCTGGATGGCCACCGAGTCCGTAAGGGCCTCCGGGACCACATCCATCCCCTCTTCCGGGGCTTGGGTCCTGCCTTTGCAGCCGGCCAGCAGAAGGGTAAGGGCCAGGGTTGGTAACAGTAGTCTTCTCATATTCCGTATCCTTTTTAAGATTCTTCGCTTGCGCTCAGAATGACAATAATGTAGTTTCTTTCTGCAAAAATAGCTATTTTTGTGGTGAATATGGCAAATCCGTTGAAACAATTGGCGGGAGAGACCGCCATCTATGGCTTCAGTTCCATCCTGGCCAGGGTGCTGAACTTCCTGTTTGTCCCCATCTACACCCGCATGCTCACGCAAGTGCAGTATGGGGTGGTCACGGAGTTCATGGCCTATATCGCCATCCTGCAGGTGGTGCTGGTGCTGGGCCTGGAAACGGGCTGTTTCCGCTTTGCCAACAAGGAGGGGGAAGACCCGCGGAAGGTGTATTCCGGAGCATTGCTGGCCGTCACGGGCCTCAACCTGGCGTTCCTCTCCTGCATGGTGGCCTTCTCGGATTCCATTTCGGCCGCACTGGGGTATGAGGGCTACAGGAGCCTCATCATCTACGTGGCGGCCATCCTGTTCTGCGACAGCATCACGGCCATCCTCTTTGCCAAACTCCGGCAGGAGCACAAGGCGGTGAAGTTCGCCGCTTTCAAGACCATCAAGATCCTTACGGAGACCGGAGCCAACCTTATCCTGTTCTTCGTGTATCCCGCCCAGCCGGACTTCACCTATCCCATCATGGCCATCCTGGTGAGCTGCGTGCTGTGCCTGGCCCTGTTCATCCCGGACATCCTCCACTTGAGGCTCACCTGGGACGGCGCGGTGGTAAAAAGGATGCTGGCGTATTCCCTGCCGCTCATGGTGGCGGCGCTCCCGGGGGTGGCCAATGACTTCCTGGACCGGATCCTGTTCCGCTATTTCGACACATCGGCCGAAGCCTGGCGGGCCTCCCTGGGCGTTTACCAGGCGGCGGTGAAGCTGGCCGTCATCATGAACCTCTTCATCCAGATGTTCCGCTATGCGGCCGAACCTTTCTTCTTCCAGCGGGCCAGGGACAAGAACTCCAAGGAGCTCTACGCCATAGTGATGGAATGGTTCACCGCATTCTGCGGCCTGGTGCTGCTGGGTGTGGTGGGCTACATAGACATCATCTCCCTCTTCCTGGGCAAGGATTTCCGGGTGGGCATCGGCGTCGTACCCATCATGCTGCTCAGCTATATGCTGCTGGGCATGCTCTTCAACGTGTCCATGTGGTACAAGCTTTCCGGAAAAACCCAGATGGCCATCTGGATCACCCTGGCGGGTCTGCTGGTAACCACCGTGATAAACGTGGTTTTCATGCCGCATTATTCCTATTGGGCATCGGCCTTCGGTCACCTGGCCAGCTATCTTGTGATGTTCATCCTTAGCGCCTGGCTGGGTTCGAAATACTATCCCATCCCCTATAAATGGAAGCACATCGGCGCCATTTTCCTGCTCTTGGGTGCGGCCTACGCCATCATCTGGTGGCTGTCCACCCGTTTCCAGGCCGATGGCGTACGCTGGGGTCTTATGGCCGTCAACACCGGGGTGATAGCCGCCTATGCCGTCCTCTGCTGGCTGGGTCTTCGCAAAAACAAGGCACCCAGTGCTTTTTAGACTAAAAATTACTATCTTTGCAAACCTTCTCCCGCACGTACGCGTGCAAGATTAAGGAGGAGGCGGGTTTATAAGTAGTGTATGGAACTTAAGATTCAGCATCAGGAAGTTCCGGTCCTTCTATTGACCGG
>JAEEQF010000013.1 GCA_016285175.1 Bacteroidales bacterium | reverse complement strand
AAGCAGGCCGAATACGGCTACCTGCCGGTTGTGACTCCGCACATCGGCGCCAAGGACCTGTATGTGACTTCCGGCCACTATGCCAAGTATGGCAAGGATTCCTTCCAGCCCATCCATACCCCGCAGGAAGGGGAGGAGTACCTGCTCAAGCCCATGAACTGCCCGCACCACTGCGAGATCTTCCGCAGCGCCCCGCGTTCCTACCGCGACCTGCCGCTGCGCTTTGCCGAATTCGGCACCGTATACCGCTACGAGCAGTCCGGCGAGCTGCACGGCCTCACCCGCGTGCGCAGCTTCACCCAGGACGATGCCCACCTTTTCTGCCGCCAGGACCAGCTCCAGGAGGAGTTCGAGAAGGTGATAGACCTCATCCTGTACGTGTTCAAGACCCTCAAGTTCGACAAGTTCACCGCCCAGGTATCGCTGCGGGATCCCAAGAACCCGTCCAAGTATATCGGCAGTGATGAGAACTGGAACAAGGCCGAACAGGGCATTATCGACGCCGCCAAGAAGAAGGGTCTTCCCTATGTGGTGGAAACCGGCGAGGCGGCCTTCTACGGCCCCAAGCTGGACTTCATGGTGAAGGACGCCATCGGCCGCAGCTGGCAGCTGGGCACCATCCAGGTAGACTACAACCTTCCGGAGCGCTTCGAACTGGAGTATGTGGATTCCGACGGTTCCCGCAAGCGTCCGGTGATGATCCACCGCGCCCCCTTCGGCTCGCTGGAGCGTTTTGTGGCCGTCCTGCTGGAGCATACCGCCGGTCATCTGCCCCTGTGGCTGCACCCGGATCAGGTTAAAGTGCTGCCCGTGAGCGAAAAATATGCAGATTATGCGAAAAAAGTTGTAAATCTGCTAAATAATTCCGAAATTCGCGCCTCTATTGATGACCGGAACGAAACGCTCGGCAAGAGAATCCGTGAGACTTCCCTCATGAGGGTTCCGCTGCTGGTTATCGTTGGAGAAAAGGAACAGGCCGAAGAGTCTGTCTCTGTGCGCCGTGGAGCCGTGGACCAGGGTTCCATGAGCGTGCCTCAGTTTGTGGAGTATGTCCGCAATGCCGTGGCAGAAGAACTGGCCCAGTAAAAGTTTAACGTTTTAAAGGAGCAAAACTATCGCAACGCCTTTCAAACCCAGACCTTCGGGTCCCAAAAAGAACGCTCGGGTGCAGCCCGGTCCCAAGCAGCAGGACGAAAACGCCCTGCGCATCAACCGTGAAATCACTGCATCCCAGGTGCGCCTGGTAGGGGACAACATCCCCGAGCAGGGCATTTACCCTTTTCTCAAGGCCCTCTCCCTGGCCGAAGAGCTGGAGCTGGACCTGGTGGAAATCAGCGCCAAGGCGGATCCGCCCGTGTGCAAGATCCTGGACTACCAGAAGTATCTGTACCAGCAGCGCAAACGGGCCAAGGAAATGAAAGCCAACGCTGCCAAGATAGTGATCAAGGAAATCCGCTTCGGCCCAAACACGGACGAACATGACTTCCAGTTCAAGCTCAAGCATGCAGAGGGATTCCTCAAGGAAGGGTCCAAGGTGAAGGCATCCATCTTCTTCCGCGGCCGTTCCATCCAGTTCGCCCAGCAGGGAGAGAAGCAGCTGCTTCGCTTCGCCGTAGAACTGGAAGAGTTTGGACGGGCAGAGAGTATGCCCACCCTGGAAGGCAAGCGCATGACTATGATGATCGCTCCCATTAAAAAGAAATAAGGTTTATCCTTATATGTATAATTATTAATTGTTTAACACAATGGCAAAGCTTAAAACCAACTCCGGTGCCAAAAAGCGCTTTACGCTTACCGGATCGGGAAAGATCAAGAGGAAGCACGCTTATCACAGCCACATCCTCACCAAGAAGACCACGAAGCAGAAACGCAACCTTGACCATTTCGCTATCCTGGACAAGGACGACGTAAAGCGCGTGAAAGAGCTCCTGGTCATGTAATTTATGTTTAACTGGAACGCAGTCCAAAGCGTTTTCTCCGGAAAGCCACTGCCTCCAAAATCAGTAAAAATTTATGCCTAGATCAGTTAATTCTGTTGCCTCCAGGGCACGCCGCAAGAAGATCCTCTCCAGGACCCGCGGTAATTTCCTCTCCCGCAAGAACGTCTGGACGGTTGCCAAGAACACCTACGAAAAAGGTCTCACTTATGCATACCGTGACAGAAAGGCCAAGAAGCGCGAATTCCGCTCTCTTTGGATCCAGCGTATCAACGCCGCTGCCCGTCAGCACGGCCTCACCTACTCCCAGCTCATGGGACGTCTTGCCAAGCAGAACATCGGTCTCAACCGTAAAGTTCTCGCAGACCTTGCTATGAACAATCCTCAGGCTTTTGAGGCTATTGTTAAATCTGTAAAGTAGTTCTTTGAAACAGTGAGCTGGAAGGATATCACTACCAACAAGTGGGTGAAGCTGGGCTTCTGGTCCGTGCTTTACATCGCCTGGGTAATCTGGCTCGGAAATTATTGGTGGCTTCTCGGCCTTGTCATCCTCTTCGACCTGTTCATCACGAAGAAGGTGAAGTGGCTCTTCTGGAAGAAAGAGTACAAGGAGGGGGAGAAGCACAATGTGTGGCTGGACTGGCTGGATGCCATCATCTTTGCCGTGGTCGTTGTCACCTTCATCAATATTTTCTTCTTCCAGGCCTTCAAGATTCCTTCCTCGTCCATGGAAAGTTCGCTCTATACGGGTGACCACCTGTTTGTGAGCAAGCTCACCTACGGACCGCGCGTGCCCCAGACTCCGCTCACCATTCCCTTCACGCACAATGTGGCCTTCGGGAAAGAGTCGTATTCTACTCTTATCCAGAATAAGTACCGCAGGCTCAAGGGATTCCGGAGCGTGGAGAGGGGAGATATCGTGGTCTTCTGCTTTCCCAACGGAGACACCGTCCTCACCAAGCGTCCGGCCGATGACTATTATGCCTGGGTGCGCACTTCCGGAAGGGAGTACACCATCAAGCATTTCGGCCCGGTGATTGTCCGCCCCGCGGATAAGAAGGACCATTATGTGAAGCGCTGTGTGGCCGTTGCCGGAGACACCCTGGTTGTGAAAGACGGCCTGGTGTGGGTGAACGGGCAAAAAGAGACGGACTATGCCGGAAGGCAGCTCACGTATAAGGTAACCACCACCGGTTCCCGTATCAACCAGCGCGTGCTGGAGGAAATGGGGCTCAACCTGGCGGAACTCTCCTTCGACCCGCGTCTTCCGGGCTATCCCTGGATGCCGCTCACGGATGAGATGCTCGCCAAAGTGAAGGCCCTGCAGATTGTGACGGACGTTACGCCCAATCTGGAAACCTTCCCCGCCATGGGCCAGGATACGGACATCTTCCCCTTCACGGGAAAGACCCGCTGGACGCGCGATTATTTCGGCCCGCTGTGGATTCCCGCCAAGGACGCCACTGTGGAGCTCACCCGGGAGAATCTGCCGCTGTACGAACGGATTATCCGCGACTACGAGCACAATTCCCTCCAGGTCACCGAAGAAGCCATCCTGGTTAACGGGGAGCCGGCCACCAGTTACACGTTTAAGCAGGACTACTATTTCATGATGGGAGACAACCGCCACAATTCCCTGGATTCCCGTTACTGGGGATTCGTTCCGGAAGACCATATAGTGGGCACCCCTTCCATCATCTGGCTCTCGACGGATGCCACCAAGGCATTCCCGGGGAGCATCCGGTGGAAACGATTCCTGAAGATCGTCAAAGCCAACAAGTAGAAACAATTAAAAAGTATAATAACTATGTCAAAGGTTTGTCAGATAACCGGTAGGAAGAGAATGATCGGCAACAACGTTGCCCATTCCAAGCTGCGCACCAAGCGCGACTTCTCCCTCAACCTCAAGACCAAGAAGTTCTGGTCGGAGGCCGAACAGCGTTTCGTCACCCTGAAGGTGACCACCAAGGGTATGCGTATCATCGAGAAGAATGGTCTCGACGCCACCCTCAAGGCCGCCCAGGAGAAAGGATACGTGAGCCTTGTTTAACCCTTAAACCCTAAAGTATTATGGCAAAGAAAGCTAAAGGTAACAGGGTGCAGGTCATCCTGGAGTGCACGGAACAGAAAGCCAGCGGTGTTCCCGGTATGTCCCGTTACATCACCACCAAGAACAAGAAGAACACCCCGGACCGCCTGGAGCGTATGAAGTACAACCCGTACCTCAAGAAAGTCACTCTTCACAAAGAGGTCAAATAATTAAAAGGAGATCTAAACTATGGCAAAAAAAGCAGTTGCTACCTTCGATGCTAAGGCTGGTGCCAAGCACATGGTGAAGGTGATCCGCATGGAAAAGAGCCCCAAGACCGGTGCCTACGTTTTCGTAGAGCAGCTTGTTGAAGAGGGTAAGGAAAAGGACTTTTTCGCCGCTAAGAAGTAAGCGAAGAATTCCAGTTAAAGAAGTGTCCGGGCGCGTTTTCGTGTCCGGACATTTGTTTTTCCTTGATGCAGTGGCAGCCCGGTGAAGGGGGCTGGGAACGACGTTCGTCGCTATGGCGGTATTTCCAACTGGAAGGGCTTGCCTGCGAACGTCTCTTTTCCCCCCTGACTCAACGTCGTGCGCATGCCGGTCGAAACCTATCCCCCTGTTGCACCGCTTTCGCTGAACACAGGCATCCCTCCGGCTTCGCCCGCGGGACCGCCCTCCAGTTGGCCGCCATTTAACGCTCCTCTCTATTGTTCCCAGCCCCCTTCACCTGGCTGGCCGATAATAGAAAGGCCAAGTCCTGCCGCCAATACACGTAGAATGCGTATAATGAGGTTTTCTTGGATTCGCGGCTAGAAAAGTGACATATTTGGTCCAAATCATTGCCGCCAGTGCACGCAGAATGAAATAGAGTGGCGTTTTTTTGGATTGGCGGCAATGACCGGGGATTCCTGGATGCCCGATCAGGTCGGGCATGACGGCTATTGAACGTAGTATGCCTTCCCGGCGGGGATGGAGGTGCCGGTGTACTGGTAGAAGCCCAGGACGCCGGCGTTGACGCTCAGAACGTACGGCGTGCCGTACACTGCGGGATCGGAGCCAGGAACCTGGACCTGGCCGACGGTTACTGTAACATCGGAGTTGGATCCATAGAGGATGTTGCCGCCGCCGTTTATGGTAACGGGAGAAGTGTCGTTGGTAAAGCTGTAGGATATTAAGGCATTGTCGGAAATGATGACTACGGCCACATCGGCGGGGATGGTCTTGCCGTCGGTGCCAAGACGGAAGAGATGATGGCTGGCGTCCATTGTGTAGGCCGTGGCGTCGCTCAAAACGAAGCTGTAGTTCTTGTTGTAGAAGGTGGCCCAGTAAAAGCCGTCGGCCGGCTGGGCGGTAATTGAAATTAACCGAATCACCAGGTGGAGTGTCGATTCCTTCTGGATGTTATAATCGCTTAGCGTCTTGCCCTCATCCAGCGTCTTTCCGGCGAAGATGAGCCGCTGATACTCAGGGGGAATACCTTCCTTCTCCTGAATCTTGGCCTTGATGGCCTCTATGCTGTCCGTTGGCTCCACTTCCAGCGTAATAGTCTTCCCCGAGAGCGTCTTTACAAAGATTTGCATGGCCATAGCAGTAGGTCCTGCTGCCAGAAGTAGCAGCAGGACCATTGCCAATTTGAGTCTTTTTGTCATTTCGAGCATAGTCGGGAAATCTCTACGGTGTCACCACGTAATAGGCCTTGCCGGCGGGGATGGAGGTACCGGTGAATTGGCGGAAACCGATGGTACCGGCGCTGACGCTTAGGACGTGGGGCGTACCGCTGAGGCCGGAAACAGTAACATCGGAGTCGGAGCCCTGGAGGATATTGCCGCCACCGTTCACTGTGACAGGAGTTGAACCTCCGTCAAGAGTGAGAGTAATGCCTGGCATATCGGAAATGATGACCACGGCTACGCCTGCGGGGATAATCTTGCCATCGGTGCCAAGGCGGTAGAGTTGTTTACTGCTACTCATGGTGTATGCGGTTGCCTCATTGGGCAGAACATAACGCTCTGTACCATTATAGAATGTGCACCAATACTTGGACTGTCCGTCAAAAGTCCCCTGTTTTGTAACTAGGACGATGGTGTTTCCGTCTTCACAAGTAACATCTACAATCACTTTGGCATCTGGCATTGTGAAGGCAAACACGCCATTGGAAGGGGTAATATCAATTGGAGATTCACCTTCCGGGGTGTATCTGGCCGACGTTATCACCTTGCCCTTTCCAGGAATCAAGGTTATGCGTTTCCCCTGCACGCAGGAGGATTTGCTGGCGGTGGCATTGCCATTGACGTCGATGTCGTGCGGTGTGCAGATAACAGCTTCTCCGTTGCTGTCGATGCCCAGGCCTTTATCGGTCACGTAAGGTGCCAGGATGAAATAATCCTCTGGATCCCTGCCGCTCATCATAGTGCTCCAGCCTCGGGTTATGTCTGCGTAATAGCTGTGTTCAAGGATGAGCACGGAAGGTGCAGTGGGGTAAATTGCAGAATCCAAATAAAGGCGGTAACGGTCGGTAACGTGATAGTCGCTGGGCTGGAGGTTGCTCCAGGAGTCCGTTTCGGCATCGTATGTTCCTTGCATATTGCCGCTGAGAGTATATGTACCGCTCAGGTGAACCTGACCGTAACCGATTCCACAGTAGAAGCCTAATCCAGCGCTTCCGCCTTGGGTTCTGCAAACATAGTTGCCGGTAATGACGGCACCTCCGCTTATATAAAGGCGTGCATTTTCTCCTCCGCTTCCATACACGGCACCGGCCTGTATTGCGCTGTTACCCTTTAAGTTGCCTTTATTGCCAGTAATGGTGCAGCCGGTAATATACAGGTTGCCCGAGAACCTGACGGCGCTACCTCCGGCTCCATTGACACGGTTGCCGGTGATGGTACCACCCTCCAGCCTTGTCGTCCCCTGGGTTGACAGGCCGCCACAGCCGACGGTACTCCATCCGCCTGTGACTGTACCGGTATGGCCAGGACTGCTGTCGCGGATGATTAAGGTAGTGTTCTGCTTAGATTCAAGAACATGACCATTGGCTACGGCTGCACTCAGGTTTCGGTTGATGGTATGACCGTTCAGGTCCAGCACCAGGTGATGATTTTTATCAAGGAAAAGGTAAGTGTCGCCGCTTGCAGCTGTATAATCTTGCGTAAGTGTAATGACAGTAGGATTCTCCGCATCCGTGCTTGCCGCAGCGAAAGCCTCACCAAGGGCCAGCCAGTCAAGATTCTGGAATGATGCCGATATAGTAACCTCAAAGTCCGGCATGATGAAACTGTACTTGGTAGCATCCTGCGGATCCTGGGTAAGCGACAGTGTCTGAATATTACTCTCAGCGTCGGTGTATTTTGCCGTTACCGAATCAGGCGTGAGCCTGTGGCCGGCCGCCGGAGTTATGGTAATTGTGACGGTATTGTTGATGTGGGCCATGGTGACATTCTCATTGTCGCCCACTTTGGCAGTTACGGTTCCAGCGGGGTCCGACGGAAGGTTCAGGTTGTAGTAGCCGGTCATCTTCCACTGGGCGTAGAGAGTTACGTTGCCGTTGTCTTCGGCCGTGAGGTTGCTCACGCTCGCGCCGTCGCTGTAGGATGTGCCGCTGCCGTCAGGGGCTGTGTTCCAGCCGACGAAGGAGTAATCCACACGGGAGAAAGCATTGGCGGTGAGATTTTGTTCCATATCGTAAGTGAAGGCCTGGGAGTCCATCGTCCCTGTTGCATCCTCGTGATTCTTGTCGAAGGTGACGGTGTAGGTGTGGGGCGTCCAGACATTGCTGATTGTAATATCGTCGGTACCTACGGTAAGGTAATAATAATTACCATAATACTTTTGTAATGTCTCGCCGCCGGTGCCTGAGGTGGTGAAACTGCCAAAAGTATAACCCTCCGGAGCATCCACGTGTGTAAGAGAAAGTGTTATATTTTCTGTTGCGCCGGCATAAACGGTACCGTTGTAAGAAAGATGGCCATAATGACCGGAACTATCCGGATACCTTTCATAACCGGTGATCCCGAAATAGCCGGTGGTATATTGCCGCCCGGATCCGGTATATGGCCCGATAGTTACACCGGAATCAGCGATAACGGCACGCGCCAGCGAAGCCTCGCCCTTTTTATCTGTGGGTACCGCGCCGCTCCCCGAAGAATAGGGAGAATAACCCACATTGGAAGACGCAGAACCTATGGTACAGTCCATATAATAGTTGTTATTGCCGGGGGAGCTGACTCCCACAGAGCCGGCAATGGCACCGCGGTTATTAACGGAAGGCATAGTAACGCCTATGGCAAGACAGTATTTGATTCTACCGGAAGAAGTATGCCCGACTACTCCGCCCCATTGTTTACAACTTGACGCTGAGCCTGCCCTGGAAAACTTGGCATGGCTGATGCAACGGATTATACTACCCTGATCGTAACCGGCTATGCCACCGTACTGGCTACTACCGGTTGTTACTGCATAGAAAGCAACATCTTCTCCTGCACAACAGTCTTCTACAGTCGTTTTGAGCCCGACAGAGCCTACGATACCTCCAACACTATGATAACCTGTGAAACGTGAATTCCTCAGATTGATGTTTTTAATAGTGACGGTGGTGTTCCCACTCGTTGAGCCGAAAAGGCCTAAATCTTCATTCTGGGTATATGTCGGGAAGTACATACGGATACCGCTGATGGTATGACCTTGTCCGTCGTATGAGCCATGGAATGGTTTAATAGGGTAAAAATTGGTTTCTTTGCCGGTGTCGTCGTTCCATGCATTGGTGTAGGGGAAGGCAATGTCGCAGGTTTGTTTGAATGTCACCCCCTCGGCACTGTTGCCGCCAGTTGTCAAAGCTGAAAGAAGGCCAAGGTCGTCGGCAGACGATATCCTGTATGATCCGTCACCGTTTTGGGTGAACATATTCAGCGTTACTTCGGTAATGGCAAAGGTGACGCTTGTTGTTCCGGTGAAATCGCCCATACCCGTTGCGGTTATGGTTGCGTCGTGATTGCCGCCCGTATAGTTGTCGGCATAGCTAAGTGTGTAATGCGTGCCTTCGGTGAGTACAAGGCCGTTCCAGGTTACCTTAGGTACGGGTTTAACGCCGCGTCCGTTTGCACGGTAAGATGCCGCCAATCCAGAGAATACAGATTCGTCAATGGGTAATTGGGTGTCTGTATAGGTGACAATCACCCTGTTGAATGCAAGCAGGCTTAATGTGTATTCGAATCTGCGTCCAATATTATAGGAGTCCACTATCAGATTATTGTCATAGTATAATTGGACATGCTTGATGCGATAAGATGAACTGGCATTACGGTAAACAAACGTAGTGCTTCCGGTTGATTTGAATGTATTCCCATTAATCACAGTCATATCTTTGGAAGGATTGGTTATCTCCAGATAATTATTGCCTTCGCAAACTATTCGGATAAAACTGTCAGTTCCTTTGGTCCAACTCTGTGAGTAGGTTCCATTGCCATTACCGGAAGCCGAAAGTGACATTGTTACGGAATTGCCATTGGCAGAGCCGCTCACGATGTAAGTGGTTGTATAATCTGTTGCCCATGCCTTAAGTCCTGCGGTGAGGAATAATGTCACCAAGGATACTATATATAATAATTTCTTCATATCTTTCACGGTTTAGAGGACTTCGATGGGATCATTTACATCGCCGCTGGCGGGACTGAAGTCCGGCTTGGTGGCACTCACGCTCTTGGCGCTGATGAACTTGCCGGGAACGTCCAGCACGGTGCCCGGGATTCCCTTGGAAGCCATATAGAGAGCGTCGTCCGATCCGGTGATAACGAAGCTGTAGGTGTCGTCCGTGGTCTGGTCATTCCGGATGGAAACATAGTAGAAGTGGTCGCCGGGGGCCGATGCCGGAGTGACGCCGATGTTGCCGTAAAGGGGTGTCCAGGCGCTGCCGTTCCAGCTCATGCTCTGCACCAGTTTGCCGCCAGTTGCGCTCACCGTGAAATCCTTGGGGTCGAAGTAGTTTTCTCCGTCCTTGAAACCGAAGCGGTAGATGCTTTGCTGGTTCTGGAAGTTGGCGGAAGCGGTAGTGGTGATGGTGTGGTTATCATCCACTGTGGCGATGGTAACGCTGGCGGTGGCATAGTCGTAGGTGGTTTCTATGCTTTCGAGCGTGCCCACCTGGCCGGCGTAGTTCCAGTTCTCGCCGGGAATCATCAGCATGAGGACGTCGTTGGCAGCAAGGCCTTCAGTGGTGACGGGGCCGCTGAGGGTGGCCGATGTGGGCTTCTCACCGGCGGCCGGGGTCACGTCCAGCGTGCCCAGGAGGGTGCCATCTTTATAAACCTTTACCTTTTCGGTATTTTTCCAGTATGCGTTAAGGGTTTTTCCGTCGTTCACCAGGTCCAGGGCCTTGGTATCGGCCTCCCCCTTGTTGGCCTGGAGGGTAAGGATGGCCTCGGCCGGGGCGGTTTCTACTGCAGGTTCCACAGGTTTTTCAACATCGGTTTCTTTCTTGCAGGCGGTAAGAAGAGCCAGAAGGGCAATGGGAAGCATGTAAGTGTGTGTTTTCATGGCTTTTCCTCCTTCTTAGATTTCATTTTCATCACCGTATCCGTTACGGGAATCGCAGATTACACCTTCCACTTGCACTTCCACCACCTGCACGGCGGGGGTTTCATAGGTTGCTTTCTCTTTTTTCTCCATAATTGCTATTGTTTATTGTTTTCTTTTTTTTGTCTCGTTCTCGGATTTCAGCGCCCTTCGGCCGGAGACGATAATCGCCGGGAGCCATACGAAGATGACCAGCCCGACGATTACCAGGATAATGATGGTTTCTTTACTCATCATAGATTCACTACTAATTACCGGTAACAAATTTACGGCGAATTTTCATCCCAGGTGTCAATGCAGAGTCTACTAATGTCAATGCAGAGTCTACTTTTTGCCCCGGGCTTTTAAAAAAACCGTTAAAAATCGTTCATTCTTTGCTATCTTTGCCTTCAGGTATGATTTCTTCCGTTTCATACTTTTGCGGATTGTCCGCGGCGGTGTTCATTGCCATAGCGCTGGCCATGGCGGCCGTGCGCTGGTTCCATATGTGCCGGCCGTACGACCGCAACCCCAAATATTATTATCCCGGTCGGTCCTTCGTAGCGGCGGTGTACCTTTGCTCCCTCACTTTGCTGCCGTATGTGCTGCAACCGGACAGCGCCGACGCCTGGTTCCTGGCGCGGTTGTTTTTTTTCCCCGTAACTTTGTACAACTTCACCATCCTGCTGTATGCATACTTCGGGGGCGTGATGGGGTGGCGCAAATGGCATGCGCCTTTAATCGTTATCGGCTTTCCGGTGAGTGTTTCCCTGGTGGCAGCCGTGGCGCTGGCCTTTGTGTCCGGAGACCAGGTGGCTGTTGTTTTCCCCTGGGTTATGTACATCGTGGGTACTATTATAACTGGCGTGTGCTTTGCTGTCATGTGGCTGGTGCTCCGCTGGGCCAAAAGGTTTGACGAAGACGAATATTCCAACCCTACCGATTTCCCCGTGGTCTTCGCCCGCCGCTGGAGCGTGATGGTGGCGGTGAATATGGCTCTGTGCTGGGCGGGTGCCGTTGCCAACAGCCCTGTCTTCCTGGCCGTGCTGTCCTTGCTTTTCTCCGGGGCGTCGGTGTTGTTCATCATCACGGCCCTTCACCCGCACCGGAACCGTCCTGTGGAAGAAGAGGTCGATGCTTCCCTGGAACCGGCTTCCAAACCTGCCCCTCCCAAGAAAAAGCAAAAGGAGATTCTGGATGCCATCCATACCGTGGTGGTTCAGCAGGAAGCCTTCCTGGACCCGCACCTTACCATCCAGGACGTGGCCGACCGCAGCGGTTACAGCCGTTCCTACATTGCTGGCCTCTTCAAATCCGAATTCGGTGGTTTCTTCCCCTATATCAACAGCCTCCGTCTGCAGCATGTGGATGCGTACATGCAGCAGCATCCCGCCGCACCCCTCCAGGAAGCCCTGGAAGCCTCCGGTTTCAACTCCCGCCAAACCTATTACGCCGTAAAAGCCCGTCTGGAAAAGACGCAAATTCAGACGATATAAAGTCTGAGCTTTACGTTTGTCCCCACCCACAAGCATTCAGGTACCTTCTCATCCTTTTGGATGACATCACGTTCTCAAAAGCAAGATAATCCATAAATGGTTTGTAAAAAAACAATAGCATATTTGCAGAGTTGATTCCCGGTAGCCCCTGAAGCAATTCAAGCTATCGGGTTTAGTTTCTCTATAGGGCTCATCTGTTGGGAATATACAGTGGCTGCTGTTGCATTTCTTGCGATACTTACCTTAAATGTCTAATTGTGAAGGGAACTGCTTTCCAGATGTGAAAGGCTTACTGCTCCTGATTTCGTTGCCGGCCGATTCAGACGACCTGGTAGCATAGGATAGTCAGAATACTTGTCATTCCCATCAGGAGTGTAGCAGGTCTCTGATGGGAATGTCGCAGGTCCCAGGGGTAAATGGGGCAGGTCTGTTTTTAGGGTGGGTACCTGCAGCGGGGATCGGCCTTGCACGCCGTGCAGCGTCGCCGGTCCCCCCATTCTTTTTGGACCTGCTGCATCCGGGGCCCTTACCTGCGACGGCGCACGACTGTTGTTTTCTGCGCCGAAAATATGTATCTTTGTAAGTTAATTAGACGATTGCAATGGGCATTTTTGACAAGGGCGTTAAAAAGACCAACCTGAACTTCTTCCAGAAGCTGGGCCGGGCCATCGTGGGGAAGTCCCGCGTGGACGACGATGTGCTGGACGCTGTGGAAGAAGCCCTGCTTAGCTCGGATATGGGCGTGGACACCACGCTCAAGGTAATAGAGAACCTGGAGGACCGGGTGGAGAAAGACAAGTACGTGGATATGGAAGAACTGGTGGCCCTCATTCGGGACGAGATTGCCAAGCTCATCGGCGAGGA
This sequence comes from Bacteroidales bacterium, assembly GCA_016285175.1. Classification (GTDB taxonomy): domain Bacteria; phylum Bacteroidota; class Bacteroidia; order Bacteroidales; family UBA932; genus Cryptobacteroides. The sequence continues at coordinate 18,145 of JAEEQF010000013.1, read as the reverse complement.
CAACGCTCCCGTGCAGCCCTTCGACTTCTCCAAGAAGCCCTACGTGATGCTCATCGTGGGCGTGAACGGGGTGGGGAAGACCACCACCATCGGCAAGCTGGCCTCCATCCTGCGTGCGCAGGGCAAGAAAGTGGTGGTGGGAGCGGCCGATACCTTCCGCGCCGCCGCCGTGGAGCAGCTCACCGTGTGGGCGGAACGCTCCGGGGCCGATATAGTGAAACAGCCCATGGGGGCAGACCCTGCCGCCGTGGCCTTCGATACCGTAAAGAGTGCCGTGGCCAAAGGGGCCGATGTGGTGCTCATAGACACCGCCGGGCGCCTGCACAACCGCGTGGACCTGATGAACGAGCTCACCAAGATCCGCAACGTTATCAGAAGGGTAGTGCCGGACGGCCCGCACGAGGTGCTGCTGGTACTGGACGGCTCCACCGGACAGAATGCCTTCATCCAGGCCAGGGAGTTCTCCAAGGCCACGGACGTGACCGCCCTGGCCGTTACCAAGCTGGACGGCAGCGCCAAAGGCGGCGTGGTGGTTGGAATTGTGGACCAGTTCAAGTTCCCCATCAAGTTCCTGGGAATAGGAGAGGGGATAGAGGACCTCAAGGTCTTTGACAAGAAGGAATTCGTAGAAGATTTGTTTAAATTGGAAGATATACAATGAAAGTAAGTTACAAGTGGCTCAAAGATTATTTGAAGTGTGACCTTACGCCGGAACAGGTGGCGGAGGCTATGACCTCCATCGGCATCGAGGTGGATGCCGTGGAAATGGAAGAGGCGGTACCCGGCGGCCTGCAGGGCGTTGTGGTGGCCCAGGTGCTCACCTGCGAGCCCCATCCGGACAGCGACCATCTGCACATTACCACCGTGAACGACGGTTCCCCGGAACCGGTGCAGGTGGTGTGCGGCGCGCCCAACGTGACGGCGGGGCAGAAAGTGCTCTTCGCCCGTATCGGCACGGTGCTCCCCGGAGACTTCAAGATCAAGAAGTCCAAGATCCGCGGCGTGGAAAGCTTCGGCATGATCTGCGCGGAGGACGAGCTGGGCATCGGCACCAGCCACGAGGGTATTATGGTGCTCCCGGAAAGCGCCGTTCCCGGCACCCCCGCGAAGGAATACCTGCAGCTGGAAGACCAGGCCGTGATTGAGTACGAAATTACCGCCAACCGCATAGACGCCGCCTCCCACTGGGGCGTGACCCGGGACCTGTACGGATACCTCAGGAGCAAGGACATTCCCTGCTCTCTGGAGCGTCCGTCCGTTGCGGCCTTCAAGGAAGGCGCCGGGAAGGAGATCCCCGTGGAGGTGCTGGACAGCGAGGGCGCACCCCGCTACATCGGCATCACGATGGAGGGCGTGAAGGTGGCACCTTCTCCCAAGTGGCTGCAGGACAAGCTTATGTCCATCGGCCTCAAGCCCATCAACAACGTGGTGGATATCTCCAATTTCGTGCTCTTTGAGACCGGCCAGCCGCTGCATACCTTCGACGCGGGCCAGATCCGCGGAGGCAAGGTCATCGTCCGCCGCGCGGCCGAGGGCGAAGTGCTCAAGACCCTGGACGGCATCGAGCGCAAGCTCTGCGCCAAGGATATGGTCATTGCCGATACCGTTGGGCCGATGTGCATCGCGGGCGTTTTCGGCGGAGAGACTTCCGGCGTTTCCGACGCCACCACCAGCGTGTTCATCGAAGGTGCATACTTCGACCCTGTGAGCATCCGTCGCACCGCCAAGAGCCAGCAGCTTTCCACCGACGCCAGTTTCCGCTTCGAGCGCGGGGCCGATCCGGAGGCTGCCGAATACGGCGCCCTGCGTGCCGCCCTCCTCATTCAGGAGATTGCCGGCGGTCACGTAGTGGGCAAGAAAGTGGAGGTATATCCCAACCCCATCGGCCGGGCCCGGATAGAACTGGACTACAACCGCATGGAGCACTTCATGGGCAAGGCCATCGGCCACGATACCATAGAGAAGATCCTGGAAGGGCTTAACTATCAGTTCGTTGAAAAGCGGGAAGGCGGCGCCCTGGTGGCCGCTCCCACCTACATGGTGGACGTTACCCGCGAGTGCGACGTGGTGGAAGAGGTGCTCCGTATCTACGGCTACAACAACATCGAGCTGCCGCAGACCCTGCGCATGAGCGTGAACGCCAGTCCCACCCCGGATCCGGAAGCCATCCGTAACAACATCTCCAACTGGCTGGCCGCCAACGGCTTTGTGGAAACCATGAACAACTCCCTCACCAAGGAGGATTACTATACCAAGCTGGAAACCTTCCCGGCCGAACGTTGCGTACATATTGTGAACCCGCTTAGCAGTGACCTCAACGTTATGCGGCAAACCCTGCTGCTCAACGGACTGGAGGTGGTGGCCTACAACATTAACCGGCAGGCTACCTCGCTTAAGTTCTTCGAGTACGGTTCTGTGTATCAGCGTCTTCCGGAGACGGATGGTACCACCTTGGCCGGTTACGAGGAGCACCGCTGCTTCTCCCTCTTCCTCACCGGAACCCCGGACAAGGCCTGGCGTAACCCCGTCCAGAAGTCCAACTTCTTCCTGCTGAAGGGCTACGTGGAGGCCCTGCTGGCCCGCTACAGGGTGGATGCCAACACCCTGTTCACGGACGCCGCCCCGGCCGATCTCTTTGCCGAAGGTCTGGTGTACCTGCTACCCGGCAAGGAACCCAAGGTGCTCTGCACCATGGGAACCATCCAGCCCGCCCTGGCCAAGCGCTTCGGCATCAAGCAGCCTGTCTTTGCCGCGGAAATCAACTGGGAAGTGCTGTTCACCCTGGTGAAGCGGGACAAATTCTCCTTCAAGGAACTGCCCAAGTTCCCGGAAGTGCGGCGGGATCTGGCCCTCCTCCTGGACGAGAAGGTGGCCTATGCCGATATCCGCAAGGCTGCCCTCCTCTCGGGCAAGAAACTCATTAAGAGCGTCACGCTCTTCGACGTGTATCGCGGCGAGAAGATCCTCATCGGCAAGAAGCAGTACGCCCTCAACTTCGTGCTGCAGGACCCGGAGCGCACCCTCACGGATGTGGAGGTGGAAAAGACCATGGAACGCGTCCTGAGCACGCTGCAGAACCAATTTGGAGCCATCCTGCGTTAATGGGCTTCCGGGCGGGGCATATGGTTCTTGCCATCCTTGCGCTGGTGGTCTGGGTCTCCTGCAAGGAGGGTCCCAGGCGCATTCCGCGCGATAAGATGGTGGACATTTACTCGGAAATGTTCCTGCAGGACAATGCCATCCGCCAGAGCAAGGACCTTGTTGACAGGGCCGATTCGGTGCTTGTCTACGAGGGCATCTTCCGCGAATACGGGTATGATACGGACGACTATCTTTACAGCGTGGAGTATTACCTCCGGGATCCGGAACGCATGGCCAAAATCATGAGCGAAGTGCAGGAGCGTATGAGTGTGGCCGCCCGTTCCATGAAAGAGGAAGTGGATATATACGACTACCAGCAGGAACTCCTGAAGATTTTCACCAAGCCTGTGAGCGATAAGCTTCCCCGGCAGGTGTCCCCGGCCGAAAAAGGCCGGATCGTGCGGGATTCCCCGGAGAGCGCCCAGTATTTCCGCTATCTTCCGGAGGAGAGGCCCAAACTGGATACTCTGGTTCTTAGAATTAATTGACAATGAAACGCTTTGCTGCCAAATACCTGTATACGCTCACTTCCCCGGAACCTATCGTTAACGGCTTTGTGGAGGTGGAGGAGGACGGAACGGTCTTGCGTACGGGCGTCTGCGCGGATCCATCGGCCGAGGAAGTCTTCCTGGACGGCGTGCTGTGTCCGGGCTTTGTGAACGCCCATTGCCATGTGGAACTTTCCTACATGAAGGGGCTGTTCCGCAAGGGGACGGGCATGGCCGGGTTCATAGACCAGATCAACGCCCTCCGGGACACCCAGTCTTTAGAGGACAAGGTCCGCAAGCTCTCTGACGCCATGGACGAGATGTGGGAGCAGGGCGTGGTGGCCATGGCCGATATCTCCAATTGCAGTGATTCCTTTGCCGTGAAGCAGCGCCATCCCATGTATACCCGAACCTTCCTGGAGGTGTTCGGCGCCGTCCCGCAGGAATGCGCGGCTGTGATGGAAGGCGTCACCCGTCTGCAGGAAGAGGCCCGTTCCTATGGCCTGGACGCCGCTCCCACGCCGCATTCCTGCTATACCATGAGTCCGCAGCTGGTTACGGCTTCCTCGGTAGCCGGGCTCAAAAGCGGCTTCCTTTCCTTCCACAGCGAGGAATCGGACGAGGAAGAGCAGATGATGCGCTACGGCAGCGGCCCCATGTGGGACAACCGCATAGCCAACGGCATCCCCACGCCGCCGGTGACGGGTACTTCCTCTCTGGAGTATTTCCTGGACCGGCTTAAGGCGGGTGTTCCCGTGCCGGTAGAAGGGAATGTGCTGCTGGTGCACGAGTGCTGCCTTACGGAGGAAGGTGCGGCGGTCGCCAAGGCCGTGCTCCGGCATCCTTACCTGGCCGTGTGCCCTCTGTCCAACCTGTTCATCCATAATATGTTGCCGCCCATTCCGCTGATGCGGGAAAGCGGTATTCCCATCTGCGTGGGAACGGATTCCCTGTCCTCCAACGACCAGCTTTGCATGGTAGACGAACTCTACTGCCTGCAGCAGGCCTTCCCGGAGGTTCCGCTGGGCGAACTGCTAAGCTGGGCTTGCCGCAACGGCGCCGCCTTCCTGGGGAAGGAGGATGTCCTGGGCACCCTGGAGCCCGGCAAAAAACCGGGACTGGTGTATATCAGTGAGGTGGGGAGTGTTCCCGCCGGAGCATCGGCCTTGTATTTAGCGGAGGCGGGAACAGCTCCCCGCCTTACTGAGAAAAGTAAATCCGTTCGCCTATGATGCGGGAAAGCACTGTTTTCGGCCCCATCTTCAGCCGCCGGCTGGGGAGTTCCCTGGGAATCAATCTATTGCCGGAGAAGGGAAAAATATGTAACTTTGACTGCGTATACTGCGAATGCGGGTGGAACAAGGATGGATTGCTGGATACGCGCCTGCCATCGGCCGATGATGTCCGCAAGGCCCTTGCGGCCAAGCTGGAAGCCTGCCGGGAGGCGGGAACGCCCATCGATTCCATCACTTTTTCCGGCGACGGGGAACCCACTTTGAATCCGGATTTTCCGGAAATCATAGACCTTACGCTGGAGTTGAGGGACCTGTATTATCCGTCGGCAAAGGTGTCTGTGCTGTCCAATGCCACTTGCGCGGGAAAGCCGGAGGTGTTTGAGGCGCTGCTCAAGGTGGATAACCCCATCCTCAAGCTGGACGCCCCCACGGATGAGCAGGTGGCGCTGGTGAACCGTCCTGTGGGCCATTATCATGTGGCCGATGTGGTGGAGGCGCTGTCCCGTTTCAAGGGCCAGTTCGTGCTCCAGACCATGTTCCTGCGGGGACCGGGCTGGGAATCGGCCCAATGGGTGGACGGATGGATGGAAATCGTCCGGAAACTGCGGCCCCGGGAAGTGATGGTGTATACGATAGACCGGGAAACCCCCATGAAGGGGCTCGGCAAATATACGGTAGAGGAGATGCGCGCACTGGTGCAGCCCCTCATTGACGAAGGAATAACCATACAAATCAAAGGATAACACTATGTCATACTCAAGCAAATGGGGCTACACCCCCGACAAAGAGGCCATTGCCCACAATCTTGAACTGATTGCCGCCAATCTGGAGAACATCGCCACGGAAGAGGTGTACAAGTTCTGCTTCGGCATCATGGACCAGACCACCCTCAATGCGGACGACACGCCGGAGAAGGTGAAAGCCATGGTGGAGAAGGTGAATGGCATCCCCGTGAACTTCCCCGGCTGGCCGCTGCCCGCTTCCTGCTGCGTGTATCCCAACCTGGGTCACGTGGTGGCTGCCACCCGCAAGGACCCGGCCCTGCATGTAACCACGGTGGCCGGTTGTTTCCCCACCTCCCAGAGCTGGCTGGAAGTGAAGCTCAAGGAAATTGAACTGGCGGTTCGCGGCGGTGCCGATGAAATTGATATCGTGTTGGCCCTCAATACCTTCCTGGCAGGGGACTATGTGGCCGCCGGTGCAGAGATCAAGGCTTCCCGCGAGTGCATAGACCGCGTTGCGGCGGAACTGGGCCGCCCCGTAGTGCTCAAGGTGATCCTGGAAACCGGTCTGCTGGTGAGCCCGGAACTCATTGCCGACGCATCCTTCCTGGCCATGGAGAACGGTGCAGACTTTATCAAGACTTCTACCGGTAAGGTAAAGGTGAATGCCACTCCGCAGGCCGCCTGGGTCATGTGCGAGTGCATCAAGAAGTACTATGAGGCCACCGGCCGCAAGGTGGGCTTCAAGGCCGCCGGCGGTGTGTCATCGGCCTTGGACGCGGTGTGCTACTATTCCATCGTGAACAGCATCCTGGGCAAGGAATGGATGGACAAGGAGTTCTTCCGTTTCGGCGTCTCCAGCCTGGCCAACAAGCTCCTGAGCGCCGTAGAGCAGAAGACAGTTACCTACTTCTAACAGTAGGGTTTAACTCACAAAAAATGCGACCGGAATCCCGGTCGCATTTTTTCGTGTGGAGCAAACGGTTAATGCAGCATTACTGTGAGGCCTGCCATCACTATGGAAACCATGCTCATCAGTTTGATGAGGATGTTAAGGGAAGGACCGGAGGTGTCCTTGAAGGGGTCTCCCACGGTGTCTCCCACCACGGTGGCATGGTGACTGGAGGAATTCTTGCCGCCGAAGTTGCCTTCTTCCACGTACTTCTTGGCATTGTCCCAGGCACCGCCGGAATTGGCCAGGAAGATGGCCAGCACGAATCCTGCACCCAGGCCGCCTGCCAGCAGGCCGATCACGCCCGCAGGGCCCAGGATCACGCCCACCAGCATCGGCACGATGATGGCAAGCAGCGAAGGGAAAATCATCTCATGCTGGGCGGCCTTGGTGGAGATGCGCACGCAGGAAGTATAGTCCGGACGCTGTTTCCCTTCCAGGATGCCCACAATCTCGCGGAACTGGCGGCGCACTTCCACCACCATCTTCTCCGCTGCCCGTCCCACGGCGTTCATGGTGAGGCCGCAGAAGAGGAAAGCCATCATGGAGCCGATGAAAACGCCCACCAGCACCAAGGGGTTCATGAGGGTAATGTCGTAGTACTCAACAATATCCGTAATGCTGGCGGAGACGGTTTCCACCGTGCGTCCGCCTACGTCCAACACCGTCTTTCCAATGTGGCTGAAGCCAATTTTGAGTTCCTCGATATAGGAGGCCAGCAGGGCCAGGGCCGTAAGGGCGGCAGAGCCTATGGCAAAGCCCTTGCCGGTGGCGGCGGTAGTGTTGCCCAGGGAGTCCAGGATATCCGTCTTTTCGCGCACGGAAGGATCCAGCTCGCTCATCTGGGCGTTGCCACCGGCATTGTCGGCAATGGGGCCGTAAGCGTCTGTGGCAAGGGTGATTCCCAGGGTGGAAAGCATGCCCACAGCGGCGATGGAGATGCCGTACAGACCCAGGCTAAGGCTCTCCGTGGAGAAGTGGAAGCCCGTTGCAAAGCCATAGGCCAGGAGGATGGCAACCGCGATGGTAATGACGGGAATGGCCGATGAACGCATGCCCAGGCCCACGCCGTTGATAATGACGGTGGCGGGACCCGTTTGGGCGCTCTCTGCCAGTTTCCGGGTGGGGTTGTAGGAATGGGAAGTGTAGTACTCCGTAACTTTGCCGATGATTACACCGGCCAGCAGGCCGCTGAGCACGCTGAGGGCCAGCTGCCACCACTGTGGCAGGCCGTTCTGCCCGTTAAAGCCCAGGATGTAGAATACGCCGAAGGAAAGGATGGCGATGAGGATGGCGGCCAGGTTGGTGCCGCGGCTCAGGGAACCCAGCAGGTCCTTGAGGGTGGCCCCTTCCTTGGTACGTACCACGTAAATACCTAAGATAGAAAGAACTACGCCGATGGCGGCTATCATCATGGGAGCCAGGATGGCCTTCATCTGCACATCCGTGCCCGCCTGGAAGAAGGCCGATGCGCCCAGGGCCATGGTGGCCAGGATGCTGCCGCAGTAGCTCTCGTACAGGTCTGCGCCCATGCCGGCTACGTCACCCACATTGTCGCCTACGTTATCGGCAATGGTGGCGGGATTGCGCGGGTCGTCCTCCGGGATGTCCTGCTCCACCTTGCCCACGATGTCTGCGCCCACATCGGCCGCCTTGGTATAGATACCGCCGCCCACGCGGGCGAAGAGGGCCTGGGTGCTGGCGCCCATGCCGAAGGTGAGCATGGTGGTAGTGATTACCACAAGCGTCTGGGCGTCTGAGGCTTCATGGATGAAGGTGCGGAGGATGAGCCACCAGATGGAAATGTCCAGCAGGCCCAGGCCCACCACGGTGAGACCCATCACGGCGCCGCTGCGGAACGCCACTTTGAGGCCGGCATTCAGGCTGCGCATGGTGGCATTGGCCGTTCGGCCGGATGCATAAGTGGCCGTCTTCATGCCTACGAAACCTGCCAGACCGGAGAAGAAACCGCCGGTGAGGAAGGCAAACGGAACCCAGGGGTTCTGTACGCCGAATCCATAGGCCAGGATGGCAAACAATACTGCCAGGACGGCAAAAACGATGACAACAATCTTGTATTGTTGCTTTAGATACGCCATGGCTCCCTCGCGCACATACTGGGCGATCTCCTTCATGGTAGGAGTACCCTCTTCTTCCTTCATCATCTGATGGAAGAACCACCAGGCAAAGAAGAGTGCCACCAGCGAAGCGGCGGGAACCAGATAGAAAAGGTTAGTCATAGTGTTATGTGGTTATTACTTTTCTCTATTATGTAAATGCGAAGATAAGAAAAAAAACGCCAAGTTGTATAAAAAATAGGCCCCGATACCTAAGTACCGGGGCCTGTGCGCGAAATCAGAGTCGAACTGACACGTCCTTTCGGACACTACCTCCTGAGAGTAGCGCGTCTACCAATTCCGCCATCCGCGCATCGTTTGGGACTGCAAATATACGCACTTTTTTCGAAATCCCAAATATTTAGATGATTATTTCTAAAGGTATCACCGTACTCCAACTGTCTATGGTGAGGGTGAGTGCGGTAACGGAAAGGTCTATTTCCAGGGTAATGTCTTCCAGGTCGGCCCGGATCCAATCATATCCGGAGCGTTCCAGGTAGTACCCCAAGTCGAAGGTACGCACCACCCGGTCCGGCATGGTGATGTCCAGGAGGAGGGTCTGGTCCGGCAGTTGGCGGGGGAGACGGACGGTGAGGCCGTTGTCCAGCCGGCAGGAAAAGACGCCCTCGGTGGGCGTCCCGTCCCACAGGATGCCGTCCACCGGCCCCCGGACCTCGGTCCAGTAGGGTTCTCCCCAGCCCGGAGGCCCGCTGAAATCAATGGACAGGTTGCAGAAGTGCTTCCTGAGCAGCACGTCCACGCTGGCCGAATCCAGCCCGGCCACATCCATTTCCGTATCGAAAAGGTAAAGGGCCGGACAGTCGTACCCCAGTGGAATCTCCACCTTGCCGTCCGGATTCACGGTGGCGCCTGCCACAGCTTTGACTGATATGGAACCTTTTTGGGGCCGGGCCAGTACCACCGTGTCTCCGTAGGCCAGATGCTCTTCCTTGCCACGCTCACTTTCCACTATAACCTTTACCGGACGGGAAGGAAGATGCTCCAGATGGATATATAGTGCGCAGGGGCAGTCTTCCCGGTTCTCTTTCACGGAACAGGATGCCGTTGCGAGAATCAGGGAAAGGGCCGGGAAGACGGCGCGCCTGCGGCAGAAATCAGAAAACATAGACCAGCGCCAGCATCAGGTCCGACGGCAGGATGAAACTGCGCTCTCCGGAGTCCAGGGTAACCCCGCACACCGGGCAGGCATAGGTGACATAGCGGTCATAGCCGCCCCAGACGCCCAGGCCTACATCCAGGTTCAAATGCTTGTTGATCATATAGGAATAGCCTCCGGACAGGCCCAGACCGTAACGGTCCCCTTCATCGGTAATGGGCGTTTTGATGCCTCCGCGGTTGTATTCCTGGTACTGGAGCCGGGTGCCCGCCCACCAGCCGGAATAGACATGCCAGGGCCAGAAGCGCACTCCCACGCCATACAGCTGCTGCCGGGCCGACAGGGGTTCTCCCTTTTTCTGGTAGTGGAACGGATTGAATTTGGCCACCGCGGTCATGGACCAGTGCTGGCCGGTGGCCAGGCTGCCTTCCAGGTTCATGGTCCCGAAGTTGGCATAGTCCATAAAGTTGGTTCCCAGGGACCATCGCTGGGCGGAACAGGGGAGGCAGATGCATACGAGCAGCGCTGCCAAAAGGATGAAGTGTTTATTTCCCATAAAGCGTAAAGGTTTGTTCAATAAGTGTTTCCCGTTCGGGGTACATGGAGATGAGTTCGTCCTTCAGACGGTCCGTAGAGTTCACATCCGGTTTCAGGGCACGATAGATTTCCCCGCGTGTCATGCCCCGTTCGTACAGGTAGGAAAAGATCTCCGGCCGGAACCAGAAGGAGGTGCCGAAGGTGGGCATAGGTACGCTGTAGCGGTCTTTGTACAGGGATGCTTCCATGAAATAGGCCCACATCTCTCCCACTTCGCAGAAGCCGGCTCCGTTCCGTCCGCCTGTCCCGTAGGCCTCTTTCCCTTCTGTCACAAACGCTTCCAGGATATATCGGATATAGGGGTCCCAGAAGTCTTTCCCGGCCTGGGAAAAATGGCTGGCATGGGCCAGTTCGTGCACGGTGGCATCGTACAGATCGGCGTAGGTGTGCCGTTTCTTTGTGCCGATGGTGATGTCCGGAGCGAACAGCCGCACCACAAAGAGCCCCAGGTCCGTATACTGCGCCAGGTACTTCTGCATCAGGTCCATGATGATGGAAAAGTTGGGGAAGGTGCCGTGATGGACCATGGCGGCGCTGGAGGAATCCACGTCCGGGAAAACCCAGATGCGAAGGTCTGCGGGGGGCTGGGCAATGTCCAGGTCGGCTTCGTTGCAACGGGAGTAATACTCGTACGCGGCGTTGTTGATTACGCTGCGCCTGAACAGATTGGCGTCGGACTCCTGGGTGATGTTGTAATCGATTCCTTCCGGACCGCCCGGCCCCAGGGTGCAGACCGATGCGGGGATGATGATAAAGTTAAAGCCGATGTTGAAGCCGTATTCGTTCTTGAATACCAGCCGGTAGCGGGGATTGCCGGTATATTCCGTCTCCATCTGGTAGTAGCCGTCCCTGTCGGTATAGCAGGTGGCAATCTTCACAAAGACATTGCAGGCCACCATTACGCCTGCCAGGCCGAAAGGTTTTCCGCCATTGCATTCCGGATCTTCGATGGTAATGCGCCCGGCAGGGGCCATGGAGGTGGTTTCATCGGCCTTGGTGGCCTGTATCCACATGTCCTCGTTCCCGGTGAGCCGGTAGGCTTCCCTTTCCACTACGGTCCAGTCGATTTCCGGCTCCCCGGCGCGCGTGACCGGGGCGTGTTCGGAGAGGAAGCATTCGTCCAGGACTTCGCATTCGATGTCTTTGGGAAAGACAAAGTCCCTGGGTACCAGTGAGTACTGCCAGGTGATGTTCCCTTCACCCACTTCCGGGTCCTGGTAATAGTCGCCTTCCCGGAGAATCTGGTAGTCCATGGGATGGTCCAGCAGGTAGATACCGGTCTGTTCCAGCCTTTTCAGCTGCCCGTCGTCTTTGGGGAGGAAACGCACATAAAGGTCCGTGGTCTGGATGTCCACCCTGTCGGCCTTGGTAGGGTAGGCCTTGGTGAGGGCAGTCCTCATGTTCTGCACGGTGTAAGGGTCGTCCAGCTTCTTTCCCAGCTGGATCATGTCGTGGTACACTTCGCCTTCGGGTTGCTCAGCGGGCCCGGGCAAGTGATCGTCGCTGCAGGCTGTGAGCCCCAGCAGCGGAATCAAGAGTAGGAGGATGGGCGTTAATCGTCTCATAGCACTTTTGTTTTGCTGCAAAGCTGGGAAAACTTATCCGTGTACCGAAAAATGAAACGTTTATTTTCAAAATCGCCTTTCTACGGCTCTGCAAGGCCGATTTTTCCTCTTTCCAAAAAGCAAAAACGTCGCAAAAAACTTTCACGGACAGGCACAATCGGCCTCCCAGCGCCGCCGCAGGCCGATAAAAAAAGTTTTTCCGATACGGCAAAACCTGCCCGAAAAGTGTTTCTGAAAAAAATTGGTTATCATTCTGTCAAAAAATGCTACCTTTGTAGATTCATTTATAACAGAATAGCTCTTTTTACATCTGGAGCCCGCAGGGCGCGTGGAGGCAGTCGTGGCGTGAGCCTGTGGGCTATCCGGTGAAAAAAGAGACAGACGTTGCAATATTGACAAAGTTAATTATATGCAAGATATCAGAAATATAGCTATTATCGCTCACGTTGACCACGGTAAGACTACCCTTGTGGACCGGATGATTTATCAGGCCAACCTGGTCCGTCGGCCGGAAGACCTGGGGAATCTGATCCTGGACAACAACGACCTGGAGCGCGAGCGCGGCATCACCATCCTGGCCAAGAACGTGTCCGTAACCTATAAGGGCGTGAAGATCAACATCATCGACACTCCCGGGCACAGTGACTTCGGCGGAGAGGTGGAACGCGTGCTCAATATGGCCGACGGCGTGCTGCTGCTGGTGGACGCCTTCGAAGGCTGCATGCCGCAAACCCGTTTCGTGCTGAACAAGGCCATCGACATGGGCAAGAAGCCTATTGTGGTAATCAATAAGGTGGACAAGCCCAACTGCCGTCCGGACGAGGTGCAGGAAGAGGTGTTCGAGCTCATGTTCAACCTGGGCGCCAACGAGGACCAGCTGGAGTTCAAGACCATCTACGGCAGTGCCAAGCAGGGCTGGATGTCCACGGACTGGAAGAAACCCGCCAGTGACATCACCGCCTTGCTGGACACTATCCTGGAAGAGATTCCCGCTCCGGAAATGAAGGAAGGGACACCTCAGATGCTGGTTTCCTCCCTGGAGTACAGCCCGTACGTGGGCCGGATCGCCGTGGGCCGCATCACCCGCGGAACCCTCCGTACCGGCATGCCCGTGAGCCTGTGCAAGCGTTACGACATAGTGGAAAAATCCAAGATCAAGCAGCTGATGGTGTTCGAGGGCCTGGGCAAGGCCAATGTGGATGAGGTCCAGTGCGGCGATATCTGCGCCGTGGTGGGCATCGACGGCTTCGAAATCGGTGATACCATTGCCGATTGGGAGAATCCGGAGGCCCTGCCGCCCATCGCCGTGGACGAACCCACCATGAGCATGCTGTTCATGATCAACAATTCGCCCTTCTTCGGCAAGGATGGCAAATTCGTTACCTCCCGCCATATCAAGGAGCGTCTGGACAAGGAACTGGAGAAGAACCTGGCCCTGCGCGTAAAGCCCGGTGTGAATGCCGATTCCTTCGTGGTGTACGGCCGGGGCGTGCTGCACCTTTCGGTGCTCATCGAGACCATGCGCCGGGAAGGCTTCGAACTCCAGGTGGGGCAGCCGAAGGTGCTGGACAAGACCATCAACGGCCAGCGTTGCGAACCCATCGAGGAACTGTCCATCGAGGTGCCGGAGCAGTTCGTGGGCGCCGCCATCGAACTCAGTACCCGCCGCAAGGGGGCGCTGGTGCGTATGGAACCCCGCGGAGACCGCACGCTGCTGGAATTTGAGATTCCCACCCGCGGCCTCATGGGCCTCCGCTCCAACCTTCTCACCGCTACGCAGGGAGAAGCCGTTGTGGCTCACCGATTTAAGGATTACCAGCCGTACAAGGGAGATATCGAGATGCGTACCAACGGTTCCCTGGTGAGCCTGGAGACCGGCGAAGCCATCGCGTACTCCATGAACAAGCTGCTGGACCGCGGCCGCTTCTTTGTGGAACCCGGTGAAGAGATTTACGGTGGCCAGGTGGTGGGTGAGCATACCCGCGACAGGGACCTGAACATCAATATCTGCAAGACCAAGAAGCTCACCAACGTCCGCGCTTCCGGCTCTGACGAGAAGGTTGTGCTTCCTCCGGCCATCAAGTTTTCCCTGGAAGAGGCGCTGGAGTATATCCAGGAGGATGAACTGGTGGAAATCACCCCGAATCACATGCGCATGCGCAAGATTCAGCTGGATCCGCTGGACCGTAAGAGAAATTCGGCCACAGAAGATTGATTTTCCAAAAATAATTCGTATCTTTGCACCCCTTAATCTGTTTTAGTGGCAATGAGCACTATGGTCATACCCTTGGACGATTGGGCTGCAGGGGAGCGGCAGTATCGCTTTCATGCAGATTTAGAGTTCTTTCAAACGTTTGACAACACAGAAATCCTGGACGCCGGCATAGAGGTGGAAGTAAAGGTGGTAAAGGCCGGTGCGCATAAGGTTACGGCAGATCTCCTGTTGCGCGGAACCGTTACGGTTCCCTGCGACCGCTGCCTGGAACCGCTCACCCTGCCGGTAGAGGCGGAACCCCGTTTCCGGGTCCGGTTCGGCACTGGGGAAGAGGAGCTTTCCGAGGATGGAAGGGACATTCTCCCGCTGGGTGCCACGGACAGGGAGCTGGACTTGGCGCAGGCTGTATACGACTATGTATGCCTGTCGCTTCCGCTCCAACGGGTGCATCCGGAAGGCGGATGCAACCCGGACACCGTCCGGTTTCTGGGTCAGGGGCCTAAGGACGAGGAGGCTGCCCCGAGCAGCCCGTTCGCGGCTCTGAAAGGACTTTTAAAAGATAATTAAACGTATAAAAGATATAAACAATGGCACATCCTAAACACAAACTCTCCAAGCAGAGAAGAGACAAGCGTCGTACGCATGACTTCGCTCCTGTTCCCACGCTGGCAACCTGCCCCAACTGCGGTGCAACGGTGATGTATCACCGTGTCTGCCCCGAATGCGGTTACTACCGTGGTCGTCAGATCATTGAGAAGAGCGCCGAATAAGCGCTTTTTCTTTTGGATGGCCCGGTAGTTCAACGGATAGAACGGAAGTTTCCTAAACTTTAAATAGAGGTTCGATTCCCCTCCGGGCTACGAAGAACCCGCCGACTGGCGGGTTTTTTCGTGCGCTTTGCCACTCCCATCCCGTCGCAGGTCTGAAAATAGTGGGGAGACCGGGGACGGTATATGCACTGAGAGGCCGATTCGCGTCACAGGTCCAGATGCCGGAAAGAAAGTCCTCTTTTTTTTGTTATCTTTGCATAGAATCTCCCTTCCAACGTTGATAGTTATGGCACACAGTCGCTTTATCGGCCTTTTGGCCATGGTTTTTATTTTCGCATCCTGCTCCGTTATGAAGAAAAACACTTTCAAGGATACCGTCTGGACCGGCGAGTACCGTATGTTTGTGGCCGATGCCGGGTATGAGACCACCACCGTCGAATTGAGTTTCACCAGCGGAAAAGACTTCAAGATGACCTGCCGGAGCATCTTGCCGCCCCATCCCGCTATGTATATGAATCCGGACGGTACAGTAGACACCCTGCCCGGTTTCTCCCGGGAGTATGAACAGAGTGGCACTTATACCATCGGGGACAAAGTCCTTTCCCTTCAGATGGACGACGGAACAAGCATGGAACTCCTCTATGGGGAAGGTTATCTGGAATGCGGCCAGTTCCCTGGCGAAGAACCCTGCAGGTTGGTAAGGAAGCCTAATAGTTAAGTTATGAAAAGAATATTGGTTGTCTTGTCCCTGCTCACCGTCAATCTGTTCGCAACGCGTGCACAGGAAGCCTACTTCTCCCAGGAAGAGATGCCGGATTTGGTGAAATGCCTCCCGGCCCCGCCGGATACCACCAGTCTGGATTTCGCACACGATGTGATGCGTTATATGTGGGGCAAGGAGATGCGGGCCGATAGCTTGAGGGCCGCCATCGCCGCACGGGATGCCATCTGGGATCTGGACACCCTGGCGGCCATTTTCAGTGAGCCCTTCGGCCTGGAAATCAGCAAGGAGGGTACGCCGGAAATCTACAAGGCCTTTGTCAACGGCGTGCACACGATAGGCCTCATCCGTATCCAGCCCAAGGCCTATTTTAAGCGCAAGCGTCCCTTCGAGCGTTTCCAGGAGCCTATGTACACCACTTGGGAAGAGGATGAGCTGCGCGGTGAAGGTTCCTATCCTTCCGGCCACACCATCCGTGGGTGGAGCGCCGCGATGATTCTTGCCGAGATTAACCCCGCCGCCGCTGATGCGCTCTATGCCCGCGGCTGGGAGTACGGCGAGAGCCGTGTGATCGTGGGCGCCCACTGGCAGAGCGACGTGGACGCCAGCCGTCCGGCCGCCAGCATCGGCTATGCCCTCCTGCAGGTGAGTCCGGCCTACCGCGAGCAGATAGAGAGGGCACGCGAAGAGTTTCAGGAAATCCTTTTCCCGGAATCCTCCATCGAGGCCGGTTCCGGGACTTCCTGTCCGCGGCAGAAGCGGTGCACGATCTGCCGGTCGTCACCCAGGTAGATATAGCGCTCCAGGCGGTGGAGCAGGGAGTATTCCTCCGGGTGCAGGATGTCGTCGTCAATAACCAGGGCGTCAAAGTCGTAACCGGGTTCGAAGCTGCCCACCTTGCCGAAGAAACTGCCGGCCGATTTGGTGGCGATCCAGAACACTTCCGGTAACGTGAGGAAGGCCTTTCCGTGGTCCAGCTGGTAGTGCATCTTGCTCACCTGGATGGCATAGACCAGCATGCGGAACATGTTAAGGTCGTGGCCGCCGCTGATGTCGCTGCCCAGCCCCACCCGCAGGCCTTCGTCCAGGAAGGAGCGGACCGGGGCGATACCCGACGACAGGTTGAAGTTGGAGGTGGGGCAATGCGCCACCATTACGCCGTTCCGTTTCATGAGTTCCAGCTCGCTGCCGTGCGTCCACACGCAGTGGGCCATGATGGTGGGCGTCTGTCCGAAGAGACCGTAACGGTTATAGGCATCGCCATAGCTTGTGCTTTCTTTCTCCAGCTGGGCCACCCATTCTATCTCCGACACATTCTCCGACAGGTGCGACTGTACGGGCAGCTGGTACTTGTTGGCCAGTTCTCCGCAGGCTTTCAGCAGCTCCGGCGTGCAGGAAGGCACGAACCGGGGTGTGATAATCGGCCGTACCAGCGCATCCGGCCGGTTGAATTCGGCAATGAGTTCTTCGTTGCCCCGTACGGCGGCTTCCACGTCTTCGCAGAGTGCATCCGGGCAGTTGCGGTTCATGGCAACCTTGCCCACCAGGGCACCCATGCCGGCCTCCTGGTACAGTTTCATGAGCAGGCGGGTGCTCTCCGTATGGATGGTGCCGAAGACCACGCTGCGCATAGTCCCGAACAGCCACTGGGTGTGCAGGAAACGCCGGTACATGCGCTCGGCATAATGGACATCGGCATATTTAGATTCTTCCGGGAAGGTATAGTTCTCCAGCCATGGCAGCAGTTCCAGGTCCATGGCCACGCCCTGGTTATGGACCTGCGGGGCATGCACGTGCATGTCGTTCATGGCCGGAATGAGCAGTTTGTTGCCGAAGTCTATGACTTCCGCGTCCTTGCATTCCAGCGACTCCAGCCGGGCCGATACGGCTATCACGCGTCCATCGGCTCCCACGGCAACGTAGCCGTTTTCCAGCACCTCAAAATGGTCTTTCTCCTTGGTAAAGAGGATATGGGCTTTATAGATCTTCTTCATTATGGGCACATTAATACTTCCTTATTTGCAAATTTACAAAAAAAGTTACTGAAAATGTGTATATTTGGAGTGTAAAGATAAGAGTGACAGCAATGGAGACATTCGGACATTTTGAGGACGCTTCCCGCGAATATGTGATAACCAGGCCGGATACGCCCTGGCCTTGGATCAACTACATGGGTACGGAGGATTTCTTCTCCCTCATTTCCAACACCGCAGGCGGTTATTGCTTCTGCAGGGACGCCAAGTTCCGCCGCATCCTGCGTTACCGGTATAACGGCGTTCCCATGGACGCAGGGGGCCGGTATTATTATATCAAGGATGGAGACAGCGTGTGGAATCCCGGCTGGAAGCCCTGCAAGACCACCCTGGACAGCTATGAGTGCCGGCACGGCATGGGTTATACCAGGATCAAGGGCTGCAAGGACGGCTTGGAGGCCGATGCCCTTTTCTTCGTCCCCATCGGCCATCGCTGCGAAGTGCACCGGATCCGGCTCACTAACACCGGCAG
>JAEEQF010000099.1 GCA_016285175.1 Bacteroidales bacterium | reverse complement strand
CAGGCCGGCCACGATCATAACCAACACGATGGACATGGTATTGAACGGGATGGCGTTGATGATTACCTTGGCAAGCCCGGTTCCCTGCAGGCAGGTACCCAGGGCGAAGCCGCCGGCCACGAGCCAGAGGACGCTCCAGTTGATTTCCTTGATGTCTTCCTTATTGAAAATACCGGTTGCGGTGAGCACGCCCAGCGGAATGAGGGCAACTACGTTGGAGTTGATGCCGGTCCACTGCTCCGTAGCCCACAGGAGGATGGTGCCGATGAAGGTGCACCACACCACAGTGGTCCTCCAGTCCTTCTTGCGGTTATTCTCTGGGATCTCCAGCACAATCTTCTCCGACTTGAAGGGGAAGAAGAGCTGCAGCACCAGCCAGGCGATGAAAATCATGATAATCACATAAGGGATCATGCGGATGGACCATTCGCCGAAACTGACATCAAAACCGGCTTCCGAGAGAAACTTCACGGCGGTAGCATTGGGCGGCGTGCCGATAGGGGTGCCGATACCGCCCAGGTTGGCGGCTACGGGGATGGACAGCGCCAGGCCTATCTTTCCTTTATCATCGGAGGGGAGCTTGGAAAGCACCGGAACCAGGAAGGCCAGCATCATGGCGGCGGTGGCCGTGTTGGACATAAACATGGAGAAGATGGCTATCACCAGCAGGAAACCCAGCAGCACCATCTTGGGCTTGGTGCCGAACAGGGACAGCAGGGCCTTGGCCATGGTGACGTCCAGTCCGTATTTTTCGGCCACGATGGCAAGGACGAAACCGCCCAGGAAGAGCATTACTACAGGGTCTGCAAAGGCCGACATGAGGCTCTTGTAACCTACCAGCGTTCCGTACTGCGGGTCGCAGAAAAAGCCGATACCCTTATCCGAAACGGTAAGAAGGGATATCACTATCACCAGGAGGGAGGTGGTCCAGTTGGGGATAATCTCAAAAATCCACATGAGAGCGGCAAAAGCGAAGAGGGCGATCACGCGCTGCTGCACGACAGTAAGCTCTTCAATGCCGAAAAAAGAAACGGGCACAGCCCATAGGAAGATTGTGATCGCCAGCACGATTGGCAGGAAGATACAATACTTCGGATTCAGTTTTTTAGTAGACATTATACTATTTTTAATACCTTACTTTTTTGCGACGCAAATTTAGTCATATTTGGCCGGATAAGCAAACAAAAAGGGCTGGTTCCTTGTTGGAAACCAGCCCCTTTTTCTATCGGCGGTAAAATTAGATGGTGCCCTGCTCCAGCATGGCGGTGGCAACCTTCATGAAGCCGGCGATGTTGGCGCCCTTCACATAGTCCACGGAGCCGTCCGGCTGGGTGCCGTACTTGACGCACTGCTCGTGGATGGACTGCATGATGAAGTGAAGCTTCTCGTCCACTTCCTTGCCGCTCCAGGAGATATGCTCTGCATTCTGGGTCATTTCCAGACCGGAGGTGGCCACACCACCGGCGTTCACAGCCTTACCGGGGGCGAAGAGCACGCCGTTGTGCTGGAAGAAATGGATGGCACCAGGCTGGCAGCCCATGTTGGAGACCTCGCAGCAGCACCAGCAGCCGTTGGCCTTCAGTTCCTTGGCGTCTTCCTCGGACAGTTCGTTCTGGAAAGCGCAAGGGAGAGCGATGTCGCAAGGGATGCTCCAGGCCTTCTTGCCGGCAGTGAACTTGGCCTTGCCGGGGAACTTGGTGGCCATGTCTTCCACCATGTTGCGGTTGGAAGCACGCATCACAAGCATATAGTCGATCATTTCGGCGGTAATGCCGTCCGGGATCTCGCAGACGCCGTCGGGGCCGGAGATGGCAACTACCTTGGCGCCCAGCTCAGTGGCCTTCTGGGCAGCGCCCCAGGCCACGTTACCGAAGCCGGAGAGGGCCACTTTCTTGCCCTTGATGTCCTTGCCGGCCTTCTGCAGCAGGTGCTGGGTGAAGTACAGGGCACCGAAACCGGTGGCCTCCGGACGGAGGATGGAGCCGCCCCAGGTACCGCCCTTGCCGGTGAGGACACCGGTGTTGTACTGGCGGGCCAGTTTCTTGTACATACCATAGAGGTAGCCGATTTCACGGCCGCCCACGCCCACGTCACCGGCAGGGATATCCTGGTCCGGGCCGATGCAGTTCCACAGCTCCAGCATGAAAGCCTGGCAGAAACGCATGATTTCGTCGTTGGACTTGCCCACGGGGTCGAAGTCGCTGCCGCCCTTGGCGCCGCCCATCGGCAGGGTGGTGAGGGCATTCTTGAAGGTCTGTTCAAAGCCCAGGAACTTGAGCATGGAAGGGGTCACAGCCCTGTGGAAACGCAGTCCGCCCTTGTACGGGCCGATGGCGCTGTTGAACTGGATACGGTAACCGGTGTTGGTCTGGACCTCACCCTTGTCGTCGATCCAGGTAACACGGAACGTAAAGATACGGTCCGGTTCCACGATACGTTCAACGATCTTGGCTTTTTCGAATTCCGGATGCTGGTTGTACACATCCTCAATGGATTCGAGCACTTCCTGAACAGCCTGCAGGTACTCTTTCTCCAGCGGATACTTGGCCTGGAGGCGGGCCATGATGTCTGTAGTTTTCATTTTTAATTGGTTTGTTTCGTGTTATATTAATAAAATTAGGAATTCCCTTTAATTCCGTTACAAATGTAAAGAATAAAAAGGGAATTCCCAATTAATTTTTAAGAAAAATTAGGCGATTACTGCTGGGTGGCGGCAGCCTGGGCCTGCAACTCTGCCTGGAGTGACTCCAGCGTGCGGTCGGCCGGGATGCCAAGGGCGCTGCGGGCTTCGGCAGTAAGGTCCACTATGGCAGTCTCGCTGAAATACAGGAACTGGGAAACATCGAACACGGCGGCATAGCCTTTGGCCTTGGCCAGATCGGCCACAGCCTTCTGGGCTTTCTCCTGGATGGGGGCCATCAGCTGGTTCTGCTGCTGCTGAAGCTCCTGGGAAATGGTCTGCTGGAATTCCTGGAGGCGGTTCTGGATGTCCATGAGCTCGCGCTCCTTGCTTTCACGGATGGCGGCGGTCCAGGTGGCCTGCTTCTGCTGATACTGATTGGCCTTGGTCTGGTATTCCTCCACCATGGCGCCATAAGTTTCCTCGGCTTCCTTCTGGGAAGCGTTGATAACCTCGCGGGCCTGGTCCATTTCCGGCATGAGCATCACCAGCTCATTGAAGTTTACACGGGCGAACTGCTGGGCAGATGCGGACAGGGTGAGCAGAGCCGCAAGGGCAATCACGAAAATCTTTTTCATACTATTGTTTGTTAAATTTGTTTCTGTGTTTGTATCCAATTACAAATTAAATGCCTAGAATTGCTGACCAAGTACAAAATGGAAGTGGCTTCCGCCATCTACGGAGTCGTCGAAGCCCCAGCCCCAGTCTACACCCAGCAGGCCGATCATCGGCAGGAAGATGCGTACGCCCACACCTGCGCTGCGTTTGATCTGGAACGGATTGAACTCCCGGATGTCGCTCCAGCAGTTACCGCCTTCCAGGAAGGCCAGCACAAAGATGGTGGACTGCGGCTGCAGGATCACCGGGTAGCGGAGTTCCACCGTGAATTTATCGTACACGTTACCGGCATAACTTAAACCGGCCTGGCTGTACGGGGTGAGTTTCTTGGGTGTGAGGGAATAATCCTCGTAACCGCGCAGGGATATGATTTCCGCACCATAGGTCATATAGCCCGACATACCGTCGCCGCCCACCTGGAAGTTCTCGAACGGGGAATAACCCCAGTTGCGGTTGTAATATCCCAGATAGCCGAACTGGGCCCGGGTCATGAGCACCAGGTCTCCGATGAGCTTGGAATACACCGTGCCGTTGAACTTCCACTTGTGGTATTCGATCCACTTATAACGCTGGGCCGATGTCCAGTTGTCATAATTCACATCCCGCCAGCTGTTCACTTTGATCTTGTTGCCTTCCTCGTCATAGGAATACTTCCGGAGCAGGGAATAAGGCGGGGTGAACTGCAGCGAGGCGGAGAATTCCGCACCGGAACGCGGATAGATCTGCTGGTCCGATGAGTTGCGGGACAGCTGGATGGTATAGCTGAGGTTATGCGAGATACCGTCGTTGAAAGCGAAATAGCTGTTGGTCCAGTTGGTGAGCTTGTAGGTTTGCCAGCTGAGGTTGTTGTACAGGACAAAGTAGTTGTCCGGCCACTTGAGGCGCGTACCCAGGCCGGCGTTGAAGCCGAAGACCTCGAACACCTTGTCCGTGGACAGGATACCGATGGCCAGATACGAGTCCGTCATCCTGGAATAGTATCCGGATACGCTGAAGGAGGTTGGCTTCTTGCCGAAGAGCCAGGGCTCCGTAAAGCTGGCGCTTAGGTTGGTATAATACTGACCGTTGGTCTGGAAGCGGAAGGCGAGGTTCTGCGCGTCTCCCAGCGGAACCGGCCGCCAGGCGTTCTTGTCGAACATGCGGTAGGTGGAGAAGTTGTTGAAACTCACACCGGCCGTGAGCACGAAGGTGTTGCCGCCCCAACCGCCGGAGAGCTCCAGCTGGGAAGACGGTTTTTCGGTAACATTATAATAGATGTCTACCGTATTGTTCAACTGGTTGGGGATGATGTTCCAGCCGGTGCCCTGCTGCATGATGGCCTCCGCGTCGAACTGGCCCATGGAGGCGATTTCACGGATGGAACGCTCAAAGTCCGTCTGGCGGTACAGATAGCCCGGACGGGTCATCACCTGCCGGCGGATCACCCGTTCGTTGGTAAGGTCGTTTCCGTTGATCACCACCTCGTTGAGACGGGCGGGCTTGCCTTCCGAAATACGGATTTCCACATCCACCGAGTCGTTCTGGATATTCACCTCCACCGGCGTTACGTTGATGAACAGGTAACCGTTGTCCCGGTACAGTTTGGTGATGTCATAATCACTCTCCTTGCCGCCGCCCAGCAGGCGCTTGTTGAGGGTGACCATATCGTAGATGTCCCCCTTCTTGATCTTGAGCACCTCGTTCAGGGCTTCCGACGGGTACACGGCGTTACCGGTCCAGGTGATATCGCGGAAATAATAGCGCTTGCCCTGGTCGAACTCCATGTCGATATTAAGGTGTTTCTCGTCTACATAATAGACGGAATCCCTAATGAGACGGGCGTCACGGTAACCGGCTTCGTTAAAAGCGTCCAGCACCGTCTTGCGGTCCGTCTTGTATTCCTTTTCCTTGAATTTCTTGGACTTGAAGAAGTTATACCACCGGTTGGAGTGGGTTTCCTTCATGTTTTTGGCCAGTTTGTAGTCCTTTACATCCTCGTTGTTTCCAACGAAGTTGATGTCCTTGATCCGGACCTTGCTGCCCTTGTTTATGGCGAAGTTTACCTGGATGGCGCTTTTGATCATGGTATCCCGCTGCACATCCACGTCCACATTCACCTTGATATAGCCTTTTTCCTTGAAATAACGCTTGATAATATCTACGGAAGCGTTCTTCACATATTCCGAATACTCGCGTCCGGCACGCAGGTTAAGGCGTTCCTGCAAGTCTTTCCGTTCATTGGTCTTCACGCCGGAGAAGGTCCAGCGGGAGACACGGGGACGTTCCCGCACCACAATCTTGAACCAGGCTGTATCCCGGCTGGGGCAGAGGGAGTCCACCACCACGGCCACATCCTCGAAATAACGCTGGGCCACCAGGCGGGAGACCACGCTGGTCATGTCCTCGCCGGGAACCGTCACCTCCATCCCCGCCTGCAAACCGGTTTGGGAAAGGATCTGGCGGGCATTGAAATACTGGTTCCCCTCTACGCCCACGCCGCCCACAATGTATTTCTGCGGGTTGTTATAGTCTATCTCGATGGAACTGCGGTTCTGCTGCGCCCGAAGGGTTACCCCCGCCAGGAGCAGCATTGCCATGCAGATGAGCCGATTAAAAGTCATTCCAAAAACTGTTATCCTGCAAAGATAAGCATTTTATTTCACTTTCCCATATCTGCGGTCCCGGCGGGCATACTCCTCCAGGGCCTCGAAGAACTGGGGCTTGCGGAAATCCGGCCACAGGATATCCGTAAAATAAAACTCCGTATACGCGGTTTGCCAGAGCAGGTAATTGGAGATGCGAAGTTCCCCGGAGGTACGGATAAGAAGATCCGGATCCGGGATGCCGGCGGTGACAAGGAAACGGTCGAAATCCGGCAGGTCCATGGCCTGGAACGCTTCCGGAGACAACTGCGCCTGCGCCTTTTTCATGGCCTGGAGGATATCCCACTTCCCGCTGTAGCTGAGAAAGAGGATTAACGTGGAGCGGTAGTCCCGGGAGGTGGCCTCCATCATTTCATCTATGGTACGGTTAAGTCCCTCACTGAGGCGGGCGCGGTTGCCCAGCACCATGAAACGCACATGGTTGTCCAGGAAGGTGCCGAATTCATTCTTCATGGACTGCATCATGAGCTCCATGAGGGCAAGCACCTCTTCCTGGGGGCGGTTCCAGTTTTCCTCCGAGAAAGCATATACCGAAAGATACTCGATGCCTTTTTCCACGGCCGCCTCGATGCAGGCGCGCACGCTTTCCACCCCTTCTATGTGGCCTTTCACTCTATCCAGCCCACGGGCTTTCGCCCACCGGCCGTTGCCATCCATGATGATGGAGACGTGTCTGGGTAATCTCTTTGTGTTATCCATTGTTTCTCATGTCTTCCCCCCAGAACAGGCGCGAGGTGAGGGCCTTCACGAAACCTGACTCTGCGAGCCGGATACGTTTGAGCGAAAATTGTGCCATCTCCACGTGGATGGTCCAGTCCGGCTGGATTTCCACGGTGCGGTTGTCGGTGGACATGATGGCCTTCCCGTCGCGGGACTCGAAGGAGATATCCACTTTGGAGGTTTCCGGTATCACGATAGGGCGTACGTTGAGGTTGTGCGGAGAGATGGGCGCCACCACCAGCACTTTGGTGTCCGGCATGCAGATGGGACCTCCCACGCTGAGGGAATACGCCGTAGAACCGGAAGAAGTGGCCACGATAAGGCCATCGGCCCAATAGGTGGGGAGCGGATCTCCGTCTATGCTCACATGGATGCCCAGCACGGCGGAACCGCTGCGGTGCAGGGCCACCTCGTTCACCGAATAGGGCAGCATGCCGATGCTCCGGCGCGCCTCCGGGCCCTTGAGGGTGGCATTGAGCACCGTCCGGTACTCGATGCGGAACTCCCCTTCCATGAGCGCCTTCTTCACGG
>JAEEQF010000012.1 GCA_016285175.1 Bacteroidales bacterium | reverse complement strand
AACACGGCTACAGCCACAAAGAATAGTCTTTTGTTCATATTACAATTTGTTTAGTTTTTCTTGGTGACCCGGCGCAGGGTCAGCCACGCCGAGTCAATGCACATTATGAATTGAAAATGTAGTTGCTGTTAAAGCTGGATGGTGGCGGAAGTGGACACGTTAACCCAGTCGGCCACAGCAGGGTCGAAGCGGATGATGACATCCTCGGGATCGTCGTTATGAGGATTGGATGCATCAGAAGCAGTAGGCTTAAGATTGATGGTGTAGTGGATGTTCTCGTTCATCTGCCAAGCCTTGAGGGAGGAGATGTCCTTGATGTCGATAACCGGGGTGAAATCTTCCTCAATATACTTACCGTTGGAGAGCTTGGTCTTGATGTGAACAGTGAGCTTGAGCTGCTGCGCACCGGCCTCCAGCACCTGCGGCATCACATAACCGGAAGCGGCACTCAAGGACTGGGCAGTGGTGGTGAGCTTGACACCAGAAGGATAGGTGGTAGCATCTACCAACTCCTGGTCGCTAGTGCTACCGCTGAGGTTGGTCCATACATTATAGTTGACAGTAGCAACGGTGGTGACGGGCTTGTCCCAACTCTTGCCGTCGGCATTCAGGGTAAGGGCGCAGTCGCCGGTGTTCTTGAAACCGCCAATCTTGGCACTGGTCACGGTCACTTCCCACTCAGTTTTGCTGCCGTTGGAAGCATCGGTCCACTCCAGGAAGTTGGCCTTGATGTCAAAGCTGAGCTTGGCCAGGGCGTGACGGAAGACGGTGGGAACGCCGGAGAAACCGGAATCAGTGGTACCAGCAGCAGCGTCGTCCGTAACTTCGTTTACGTTGGCGTTGCAGGTGGCCTTGTCGGCATACATCAGGTCCGTGGTGCCAGCAGTAATGCCGGTGTAGGTGATGCTGCTCTTGGTTACCGTGGGCACGGTTCCAGCGGTATCACTGGTACCGGCAAACGGGGAATAGGAAATGAAGGAGATGCTGCCGGTCTTGGGCCAGTAGAAGGTGTGGTCTACGGTCTTCCAAACGGAGCCGGACTTGTCAACCTGCTCGTTCACCATGAAATCATTGGTGTTATTGAACCAGGCATAGGTACCAAAGGCGCCATTGTCATAAACAACGCCGGCAGCTTTGGTCTGGAGGCTGTTGGCAACCTGGAAGGAGATTTCCCGCTGGGGGACTTCCACGGTGCTCTCAACTTTGGTGCAGGCGGCCAGGGTTACCAGGGCGGCGGCTGCGAGGAAGAAGTACTTTTTCATGTCTTTAAAATTTTAATATTTGTTTTCTATTATTTCTGTTTCGTTGCAATCCGGGGCAGGGCCAACCGCCCCGGACCATAAAATTTATTCGTTAGGATAAGTATAACCTGCAGCTTTCTCCTGCCAAGGCTCAACAGCGGGATCGAAGGTAACGGTCTTGTTGGGCTTGATGGTGATGGTGTAGGTATACTTGTAGTTCATATTCCAGGCATTGATGCTCTCTACAGTGAAGTCCGTGAGCTTGATGGCCGGAAGGTCTACAGTCTCGTAAATCTGCTCTACATCGTTATAGTAGTGCTTGAGGGTGTAGTTGAGGGCGATGCTGGCATCGCTGCCGGAAGCAGCAGTGAGATCCTGAGGGAGCACGGTCACGGCATTAAAGAAGGTGAGGCCGGCGGAAACGTTGGGGGCAACCGTGGTCTGGACGGCACCGACGCTGGCGGTTACCGTAGCATCCAATGCAGTTTTGGCACCGCTGGGAGTCCAGTTGTATCCGGCGGCAAGAGGCCAGTTCTGGCCAGTGGAACCCGGATCGACGAAAGTAACGTTGAGGCTACCGGTATTCTTGTAAGAGAGGGACATGGAATTCACGGTGAGATCCCACTTGTTCTTGGTGTCGGCCACATCGGAAGCGTCGAACTTCACAATCACGGTAACCTGGGAAAGCAGGTGATGGAAGAGGGTGGGAACGCCCTTGACATCCGTATTGGAAGCGCCGTACTGCAGACTGTAGGTGTTGGTGTCGGAATTGGCCGAAGCATAACGATAAGCAGCGCTGGCCAGCATGGCATCATCCGTGATGGCGATGGTCTTATCGGTATAGGTGGCGGAACCGTCGGTAACGGCAGGAACCGGAGTACCGGCATAGGAGAAGAAATTCACATAACCGGTCTTGGGCCAGAAATAGGTACGGTCGGCAGCCCACTGATTGGTAGTGGTCTGCCACTTGATGGTCTCTGCAGACATGAATGCCTGGGCGGCGCCACTGGTGGGATGGAACCAGGCATAGGTGGTGAAGGTGTTGGCTTCGTCAAACTTCACTTCCCCGGCTTTGGTCTGGGGAACGTAGTTGGCAACCTGGAAGGAGATGGCCTGGTCCGGGATGACCACGGTGTTCTCAACTTTGGTGCAGGCGGCGCTGGCTACCAGGGCCACAGCTGCGAGAATCATGTACTTTTTCATATTCATAATGCGTTTTAAATTAATTTTTTTTATTTTACTTGGCAATCCGGGGCAGGGTCGGCCACCCCGGACTGTTAAGGTATTAGGCCTGCGGAACGTTGATGGTTCCGGTCTGGGTCTCATCCCATTCTTCCACAGCCGGGTCGAAGAGGATCTGCTCGCCCACCGGGTCGATGATCACGTTGTAGGTGATAACCTGGTTCATGTCCCACTCAGTGATGGCCACGCTAGAAGTGTTCTTGATGGTGTTGATCTTGACAGAGAAACTACGGTTCTCGTCCAGATAGGCCGATGCCTCACTGCCATAGGTGGCTTTCACATTGTAGTTGAGCGTGAACACGGCGTCATCGCCCAGAACCTGCGGCATCACGGTGCGGAGTGCAATGAGGTCTACAAAATCACCGCTCGAAGTAGCAGCCTTAGCAAGGGCAAGAGCAGGAGTAAGGGTGCTTACAGTCTCAGTTCCGGCAGCGGCCACCCAGCCTACGTTCGGTTTGGTAGCGTTGGCATTGGTCCAGGGCTGGGTAGTAGGAGTAGAACCAGCATAGCTGTTGCTCAGCGTCAGGGTACCCGTGTTCAGGATAACGATATTGGAAAGCTTGGCACCCGCATTCAGGATGGTGACATCCCATTTGGTGTTAGGGGTGGCATTGGCCGTCTCCAGCTTTACCTTGAACTGGATCTTGGCAAGCATATGGCGGAAGAGCGTTGGAACGCCCTTGACAGAGGCATTGTCAATGTGATAAGTAGAAGAATTCTGGGTCTGATGGTATGCGGCATCGGCAACCAGGATATTGGCGTCAGTGGCAACCGGAGCGGTGTAAGTCAAGGAACCTTCGCCTACAGATGTAGGAGCGGGAGTACCGTCGTAGGAATAGAAATCAATGTAACCGGTTTTGGGCCAGAAATACTCATGGGAGGGAGCCCACTGATTGGATACGGTGTTATTCCAAGTGATGGTCTCACTGCGCATGAACTGAGTCTTGTCTCCGTCACCATTGGTGAACCAGGCATTGGTAGTGAAACTGCCACCAAGCTCAGTAGTTGTCATGGCCTTGGTCTGGGCCACATAGCTGGCAACCTCGAAGGAGATCTTGCGGGCGGGAGTGGTGTCTTCCACTTTGGTGCAGGCGGCGCTGGCTACCAGGGCCACAGCTGCGAGGATCATGTACTTTTTCATATTCATTGTGCGTTTATAATCTATTGGTTTAACTTATTCGATGGTAGCGGATACATTCTCGGTTGCCCAGTCGGCCTCGATGGCAGGATCGATGAGAATCTGGTCCGTCAGCGGGTTGATGGTGATGCTGTATGTATAAATCTTGTTAGGAAGCCACTGGGTGATAGCGACGCTGGAAGAATTCGTAAGGGTGTTCAGCTGAACAGTAGCGGGAATGTCATGCTCTGCCAGGATAGTTTCCTCATTTGCGGTGCCGGCCTTATACTTGATGGTTACGGCATAGGTAATGACAAGTTTCATGCCAGTGGTAACAGCCTGCGGCAGAACGGTCTGAGCGGTAATTCCTGCGAAGGAAGTCTGCGTTGCCGCAGTGGGGAAAACCGTAGTGAAACTGTCCGTGAGGGCGGTATTGGAAGTGACTAAGTCATAGTTGGTTGTACTGCCGGTAGTATCCCAAAGATAGGTGGCATTGGCTGCAGTCCAGGCCTTCTGGCCGAGTGAACCATTATCGGAGTTGGTAAGGCTCATGCTTCCCTGGGTATAGACACCCTGAAGCTGGACGGTCTGCAGTTGGACCTCAAAGGTGACATCGCTGTCATTCGGGTCCACCAGGGGAGAAGTATTGAACTGAATCTTAACCTTGGCCAAAGCGTGGTGGAACAGGGTGGGGACACCGGCCGTAACACCGTCCTTCTTGTAAACCGCATTGTCATTGCTCTTGAAACGCCAGGCCTCATCGGCAAACATAATATTGTCGTTGGGACCGATGGTACGGTTGGTCCAGGCCATAGCGGTTTCCGTAACGGTGCCGGTGGGGCCGGTGCCGTTATCGTACCATGACACGAAATTGATATAGCTGTCCGGGTGCTTGGGCCAATAATAAGGATGATTGGCGGGGGCCCAGGTTGCGGTGGAGCTATTGTACTGGATGGTTACTCCGCTAGCACCAAAATAATCGGTGCCGACGGCAGCGCCATTGGCGTGCATGAAAGCCTTGCAGGAGAAGCTCTCTATACCGTCTACAGTTCTAATGGATTCGGCCTTAGTCTGGGGGACATAGCTGGCAACAGCAAAGCTGATCTCCTGTTCTTTGGACATATCCTCAACTTTGGAGCAACTTACGCTGAACACTGCAACCGCTGCAGCAGACATCATCAGAATCTTTTTCATTGACTTTTTTTCTACTATATTGTTCATGTTCCTAATTATCTCTTTTACAAAACGATAGTTCCCTGTTCCTGTTCCCAGTCATCCACACGGGGCTGGAAGCCGCCGGAGGTGGAAGTCTCCTGGTTTTGAGGAGGCTGCAGCTCCCACTCCAGATCTATAAGCAGCCAGTGCCGCTTGATGGCATCCTCGGTCTGGAACACAGTATCCAGATTCACCGTCTTCTGCTGCAAGTTACCACCGGTATCCACCACATTGAAGGTAACATATAAGTCCGAAGTGGCCTCGGGAATCTTACCAAAGGTGTTGAACAGGGCGCAAAGCACATCCTTGTTTCCGGAGGTAATCCTTTCGTCGGTACTCTTGTACAAGTTAAAGCATTCACCAGTGGCGGGATTCTGCGTCCGCTGGTTGAGGCCGAACTTGTTGGACGGAGACAGACCGGAAATAACGGCAGTGGCACTGGAGGCGTACTGCATATTTTTCACACGGATCTGAAGGTAGTACGTATCAATGATGGTTGTAGCAACCGTAGAAATGACCACCACCGTATCGTGCGGGGAAACACGCAGGTCCTTCTCGCGGGCAACAACCAGATGATCCGGCTCATAGATGATTTCCAGATCCTCGTACAGGCTGTTGTCGTTAACATCATCCTGGCCGTCCTTGGTCATGTTCAGGAAACGGGAACGCATGGCCGGGGAGATATCCTCCGTATAGGCAAGAATGCTGTTCTCATTCTGCTCATACGATACCTGGGTTGTGGGCGTATCAAAATTGTAAACCAGGAAATCGTATGTTCCATAACTGATATTCAAATCTCCGCTGAAAACCTGGCTTCCATCCTCGTTATAGCTCTTATTGGAGATAAAGCTCTGGGTAAGAAGATTCTTGGTATCGGTATCGTAAACCATCACACGCATCATATCGGTGGAGAGGTCCGGTACAGGAATATGCTCATTATAAATATCCGCGGTTACATTGGCAATGGCCTTGATGTTCACTTCCACCCGGATGGCGATCTTCTCTTCCATATCCACAAGCGGACGACGATGGCAACCTGCAGAAAGTACTACAAGCAAAACAGCCAGAACCAATTGCATCAATCTCTTAGTCATCGCGCACCTCCTTTCTTTCCAAAGTTGATGGGAACAATGAGGCTAACCTTAGCCTTTGTGGGACCGAAGTAACTGACAGTACCCATGTTGTAAGGGTCACGGATTAGCACGGAATAATCTTCGGCCGGCATATAGTGCCGATAGTCGGTCTGCAGATAACCGGCCGAAATGCTGAATTCCAGATTCAACTTCTGCTTGCGGCCGATGGGCATCACATAACCGGCGGTGATACCGGCGCTCCAGTATTCACCCTGATAGTTGATGGAACGGTCGTACTGGAAGTCGTACTTGGAAGACATTCCATACGCACCCACAAACCAACCGCGCATCTTTTCCGTACCGTTAACATCCCAGGGCTTGAACCAGAAGCGGGCTTCTACACCCATCTCCCACATTTGGAAAGCATACTTGTTATCGATATGCCACCAGGGGAACACATCCTCTGCCATGATGGACCAGCGGCCGGCCACAGGAATTTCCACTTCAAAATTAAGAGCGGTGACAGCATCGTACAGGAGATTGGTCTTGACGGCTGCAAACGTTTTCTTTACCGGAGCGGCAGGAGTGGTTTCCGCGGGAAGAGGAATAAAGGGAGGAATGTTCACAGGAGCAGCAACAGTATCTACCACTATGGGCTCTACATGGAGCGTATCATGTTCCGGGATAATGAGTTCCGGCTCTTCCAGAACAACGGTATCCTGCACCGGAGGAAGGACGACCACCTCCGGCGATGAGATTTGCTTATTTTCCTCCGGAAGCACAATTTCTTCCGAATTTGCGATTCTCAGACGGATTTCCGCATAACGGAACTTCCTGAAGTAGCTGGAATAGAGGCGTTTATACTGCGGAAGGGCCTTGAGGGCAGCTTCTTTGCTGGAAGGATCCCTATCCGAATCGATGATTTCGAGAATCTGGCTACGGACATCTTCCGTGAAATTGGCATCTGCAACAACGCTGTTACGCAGGTCCTGCCAGGCCTCACCCTGATGATCCAGTTCAATCTTACCAGCGAGGGAAGGATAGGTAGCAACGAGCATATGATAAACAGCGTCCGTACGTTTCTTGGAAAGGGCGAGGTTATAAGCGTAATTACCTTCCGGGGAAGAATAAGACACAACCTTCACGGACTCCACAGATTCCAGACCTACGGCAGCGACCAGGCTGTCCAGGGAAGACAGGGACTGGGCGTTGGACATATAGGCCGAATTAACGGCAGATTTGTCGAATTGGAAATAAATTTTGTATTCCGGATTATTGGAATTGCGCTCCTGAGCGTGCGCGCGTAAAGAAAAAAGACCCATGAAGAGAACCATCAAACTAAGGACGGACCGGAGGGCCTTCCCGAAAGATTTGATGTTAAAGTTCTTGATCATGTGTTTAAGTAACTGATTACTAGTCTTTTACGCTTTATGCTCTAGCTTGGTGTGCCGTTTGTTATTCTCTAATTGGTTGCAAAGTTAGAAAAATCATTTAAAACAACAAAATTTTTTTTGAATAATTTATAGATTTTTTTGACAATAATTTCGAATTCTTGAAATAAGGGCCCTGGAAGGCGTAAAAAGCCACATCCGGCATTAAAAATCGTTTTAGCAACTATTAGCAACGAATGAAAAAAGAAGAAAAAAGTTCATATCTCGTAAAATCGTACGTACACGTTTTTGAAATGACGTTTTTTCCGAAATAAAAATTTGTATTATTTTTTCGAAAAATTTTTTGATTTGTAAATATTATTGTATATCTTTGCATGGGGAGAAAATAGAAGACCTCCCCGGGAAAATTAAGTATACCTTATATATATAATATGAAACCGCAGTTTTACTTCATCGCAGCCCTTTCTTCCCTTCTGGGAATCCTCCCGTCCTGCTCCAGAGTGGAAGAGATCCCCGGAAAAGAGGAAGGCTCCAAGCAGCTGGGCTTCAATATCCGAGTCACCCGTGATGGGAAAGAATTGGATACCAAGGGCTACAAGACCAAGGGAGAGATTGATGCTGGAGATATGTTAGCCACCATGGATACGCGCATCCCCTTTGGCCTGGTGGGTATCGAGAAGGGCACAAACTCCATCCTTTTGGATAATTCTCCCGTTTTCAGCACAGGAGACGGCGAATATAGGAAAGTTTTCGAATCCAATTTCTGGAAAACCCCCACCACGGTTCTCTTCAGCGCCTATTACCCGTACGTCAACAGCATTGTATATGGTAATGAGAACCGGGAGTATTCCATCCCCTACACTGTGAATGAAGTGGAAGCCGGTCCGCTGGTGTCCAAAACCACAGAGCGCTCCATTGATCAGTTAAATATATTACCGCTTGAATTTCAGCACATTACAAACGACATCGGCTTCAAGGTCTGCGATGTAACTCCCATGAAAGAACTCCAGGGACTCATCCATCTTAAGAAGATGACAGCCACCAATGTGGCATCGGCCGGCATCTATGTAAACGATTTGGCCGTGAGCCGCGGCAACTGGAATTACCAGGGCTACTACAGGACTGTAACCGTATTTGACGGAGATTCGCCTGTGGGTGTGGGTACGGACAACGAAAAATTTGTGGGTTACAATTCACTGGAAGAACATAAGGCCGAAAGCCACCGCTACTATGCCATCCCGGACGAGATTGAAATGGCCAAACAATGCGTAGAGGTTGTCTTTGACGTGGATGGTTTCACCCTGAATAACTATGAATATCCGCCCCTGGAAAACCAGGTTCTCAGATATATGCTATATGGACTGCTGCCAGATAATGTGCTTATTCCAGGTAAACAATATACCTTCCACATTGGTCTGGACCTTAGCTCCATATACCATGAGATCACATTCGCACCTTCCGTAAGTGGTTGGGAAACAAAAATTTACGAAAACAACGACGACTTCTGATGATCCTGCCGCTATTCATCTTCCTACCAGCAATAACCTGTTTGTTCTGGGTGATCATCCATTGCGTATGGTCATTCAGGACAGATAATTTCTGGATAATCCTGCTGCTATTAGTAGATTTGGCGCTGTTCCTCATATCGGACAGCTGCTATTTGATTCCGGGGGTATCGCTCCGGATTTTAGCCGTTGTAAACCTTGTCATGGTATTGACAGTGCCAGTCATCATTCCCATGGTATGGCTCTATTTGGAAAAACTCCGCTTTGGACCAGGACGGCTTCAGAGCCCCGCTCACCTGCTCTGGATCACGCTTCCAACCATACTGTTCTCCGTATCAGTGGTCTTAACCTCCCTGATTGGTTATCAGGAGGCGGAAGGATTCTATCACCGCCTGCTTGAAGGAGGGAATGAAGCTATCGAGGAGTATCGTGGAACCATCTTCTACTCTTATTATCTCTGGACAGTAAGGGTATTCAGGTATGTTTTGGGCTTTGAGATTCTCTGTTTCATGGTATGGATTGCCTATCTGTTCAAAAAAGACCATTTCAAGCTCCAGAACCTCTATAATTTCCTGTTTAAAGGCAAGCCCATCCGCATGGTGGAATTGCAAACATACTCCATCTTCCCTGCTACAATTTGCTTTGTAGTAAAGATTACGCTTTTCAAAGGCTTTACGGATACCCACTTAGGATTGACTATCCTCATCAATTTCCTGCTAAGCATCTCCTTCCTGTTCTACTTCTTACCCACGTTGTTCTCTGTAAATAAGACAATTAGCATGAAGCAATTTGGGCACTCCTTCCTGTACAATTATGGGAAAAAGAGCAAGACCGAGGTTGTGGAAACCATTATAAACGAACTGGTAGAAGAGGCCGAAGAAGCCGCCCTCAGGCGCATCCAGGATAAAATTGGCGCGTCATTGTCGGACGATGAACTTAAAGAAATGCCTCAGAGCCTTGCCAGCACCCTTTTCACAGCTGTTTCAGATTCCTGGGAAGAAGACAGCCTCATGTCCAGATTCCAGCATTTGATGATAGACGAGCAGCTGTTCCTGCAAGCAGGCCTTACCCTGCAGGATGTTGCCCAAAAGCTGAACTCCAACAAAACCTATATCTCTAAACTGGTTAACAACACGTACAATCTGGGATTCCCGGAGCTTATCAATATCCTGCGCGTAGATTATGCAGAGCAGTATATAATGAGCCACCGGGACGCCATCCAGTCGGAAGTGGCAGCCGCCTGCGGATTCCAGAGCGCCTCGTCCTTTAACATCATATTCAAAAAAGTAACCGGCGTAACTCCCAAAGTGTGGGCCGGAACCCGTGAGAATTAGCAAATGAAGCCGGAAAAAGACCTATCACAATATGATATCCTGGCAGTGGATGACGTTTCGCTGAATCTCATCCTGCTGGAGAAAATGCTGTCCAGGTTCAATATCCAAGTAAGAAAGGCCTCAAACGGGCTGGAAGCCATGAGGGAGATGATTGCCAAAAAGCCGGATCTGGTAATCCTGGACCTCATTATGCCCTTTATGGACGGATTTGAGGTGCTGCAAAAGGTAAGAGAAACGCCGGAATTAGAGGATACAAGGATTATAGTCCTTAGTGCACTCAATAAAAATGAGGATATTGTACGCGCATACAACTGCGGGACCAACGACTTTATCACCAAGCCCATTATCTTTGAAAAGCTAATTAATAGCGTAAATAATCAGTTAAAACTGGTGAAATAATCAAAATAAGTATCATTATTTTTGCTTTTATCAGAATTTAACTTATATTTGTGTGTTTCAATTTTGAAACACACCTATTTTGAAACGGAAAATCTTCATATCAACACTGCTAATGCTCTTATGCGCACAGGGCATTTTTGCAGCTTCGGACAATAAAGTCCAGATACGTTTCCGTATCAACCAATCGGCCATAGATCCGTCATTTAAGCAAAACGGAACAGCGCTTTCCCTGGCCGACAGTCTCTTATCCCTGGACACAACAACAGGCATCACCATTAAGGCAAGCAGTTCTCCGGACGGTCCCTTGGCCTTCAACCAGTTCCTGTCCCGCACACGTGCGGAAGAAATGGTCGCCTATCTGAAAGAACGCCATCCGGATTTTCCGGAAGACAAAATAAAGATAGAAGTAACGGACGAAAACTGGGATGAGCTGGCGGCCTTCGTGCGGAGTTCCGGAAAACCCTGGAAGGAAGAAGCCCTTTCCATTCTGAACAACAAGGACAATAACAACAAGAAGCAGCTGCTACAGGAACTGTGGGTTGGAGAAGCCTGGGATTATATGGTAAAACAGTATTTTCCCCGGCTCCGCTGCATCAGAATAGATTTCCAGGTAAGACCGCCTGTTTCCATGACACAGGGAGATGTACAAATCTCCTATCCCAGCGGCATCCGGCATATATATCCCGGATACAATAATAATCGGGATCAACTAAACAAACTGGACGCACTGGCCTACACCCACCCCGATACCTTATATATATATACAAGCTCGTCTCCGGATGGCAGCAGTAAAGCCAACCTGGAATTGGCCAAGAACAGGGCCAAAGCCGTAGAATCATATCTAAGGGACAAATTAGATTACAAAGGACAGATAATAATCCAAGCCTCAGTGGAAAATTGGGATGGAGTGGCAAGACTCTTAGGAGAACTGGATAATCTGGACAACAAAGAGGAGATGCTGGCCATTATTAATGATGCTGGCCTTAACTCGATAAGCAAGAAAAAGCAACTAAACCAGATTGCCGGCGGAAAGGCCTGGAAAGCCGTTAAAAGCCTGGAAGGATATAATGCCCTCCGTTCTACCTACATCTCGGGTAAATAATTAAGATATAAGCCCGTATGAAACGCTGCAGCGGCCTCATACTGCCATTGGTGCTTCTTCTTTTCAGTGGAAGCCGCGCAATCGCAGCGGAAACATCCCAAATTACAACCCATATAACCTGTTCTGCACAAAGCCCAGTAGATGGATCGCTATGGATGGGAACAGACGGGGAAGGTCTGCTGAGAATGGGCCGAAACGGGCGTCACATCCTCTATAATAAAACAAACGGGCAGCTAAGCAGTGACATAATAAAGGCCCTGTCCTTCGAAGCAGAAAGCAATATCCTCATCCTATTGGACGGGAACGGCAGCATCTGGACCTACTCTTCAACCGAAGGATTCAAGGAAAAGAAGGGCTTCAACGCTCCGGTCCTTTGTATGCAAAGCTCAAAAAACGGTTTCCAGCACTACGCCGCTACAGCTCAAAAACTGTATAAATTTTCATCAACGAAGAATCCGGAAATGTGTCTGGAGCTACCCTTCCCAGCCGATAAAATTGTCACAGGGGAGGATGAATCCTTATGGATAATCACCAAAGGTGGAGCATTTTACATTGACGAAAACCTTAATATAGCGCAGCAGAATGGCGTTTTTTCTGTAGATGTTTCAAAACCAAATGCTTTCACAATTGAAACATCCGCCTCTGAAAATGTCACTGAAAGAAAGGCTAATTCCGCATGGTTAATCGTGGCTTTGATTATCCTTGCCTGCGCCTTGGGTGCCTTTTTATTCTACCGACTGG
Source organism: Bacteroidales bacterium (assembly GCA_016285175.1). Classification (GTDB taxonomy): domain Bacteria; phylum Bacteroidota; class Bacteroidia; order Bacteroidales; family UBA932; genus Cryptobacteroides. Next base: position 19,579 of record JAEEQF010000012.1, on the reverse strand, counting down.
TCAAGTCCAGGAGAACGTCCACTCCTCCTGTCCAGGTGGAAACTACGGAAGAGGTGAACAAAGATATTAAGGAAGAAGTCGAAGTAAAGGCGGAGGAAAAGGAAGTGGTAGAAATAAAGGAAGCAAAAGAAGAGATTCCCGAGGTTTCTACCGCCAACAAACCTGCCGTAAACCTGTCCTACCAGGAAATAAAGGAAAAAATGGCGGCCTCAACCTTTGGCGCCACCGCACTCTCCATTATTGAATCCCACCTGGATGATCCTTCGTTTGGCGTAGAGCAAATATCTGAAATTATGGGATTTAGCCGCATCCATCTAAACCGAAGATTAAAGGCGGAGACGGGATTTTCCCCCTCTACTGTCATTAAAGCTGCCAGAATGAACCAGGCTCTGCAGCTTCTTATGGACGGAAACCACACCATGGCCGAGGTGGCGGTCAAATGCGGCTTTTCAACGGCCTCTTACTTTTCTACTGCATTCAAAGAGCATTTTGGCACAACTCCCTCGGATTATATGGGTATCCGATAGATTATCGGCCGTTTAGATTTTATGAATTTAAAATAATTCAGATTTTGAACAAATATCATTTGTTCTTTCAGGATTTATTCATATCTTTGAGCACAAAATCTAAACACTGCCTTTATGAAGCCCTGGCCACTCTTTTCCTTCACCGCCCTCGCACTATTGGGGTGCCTGTGGGGTTGTACCGGAATTGATGATCTTCCGGACGGGGATAAACTTCAGAATCAGAAGAAAGTAGCTTTCGACATCAAGGTAACCCGGGACGGAGTGGAGATTCCCCAGGACCCCTTAACCCGCGGTGAACTGGTAGATGCCAGAGACCTTATCGCCACCATGGATACGCGCCGCCCCTTCGGCCTGGTGGGCGTCGAAAAGGAGAGCCGTTCCCTGCTCATAGACAATTCCCCTGTATACAACAGCGGCGCCGGATACAGCAAGCTGCTGGATTCGGGGCTGTGGGATGCGCCCAGGACAGTCCAGTTAAGCGCCTACTATCCGTTTGTGAACAGCATTTCCTATAAGAACGATAATCAGGAGTATTCCATCCCCTATACCGTGAACGAGCTGGAAGCCGGTCCGCTGGTGTCCAAAACCGTGGAACGCTCCATCCAGGAACTCAATCTGCTGTCCCTGGAATTCCAGCATATTACCAATGATATCGGCTTCAAGGTGTGTGATGTTACCCCCATGAAAGAACTTCAGGGCCTCATCCACCTGCGCAAACTGGTGGCCACCAAAGTGGCGTCGGCCGGCGTCTATGTGAACGACTTAATGGTTAACCGCGGATTCTGGAACTATCAGGGATATTACCGCGACGAACTTGTTTTCCAGGGAGATACCCTGGTTGGGGTGGGAACCGATAATGAGATGCTGGTGGGGCACCGCTATTACGCCATTCCGGACGAGATTGAGATGGCCAAGCAGTGCGTAGAGGTGGTCTTTGACGTGGACGGATTCACCCTTAACAACTATAAATATCCTCCTCTCAAGGATCAGGTCTTCAAATACATGCTGTACGGACTGCTGCCCAACAATGTCATGGTTCCCGGCAAGCAGTACACCTTCCATATCGGCCTGGATCTCAGCTCCATCTACCACGAGATAACCTTCGCCCCCTCCGTCGGCGACTGGGAGACCAAGATTTACGAGAATAACGACGACTTCTGATGCACTGGGTAGACATACTGGGGTTCCTGCCGACTGGCGCATGTTTATTCTGGATAGTGTTTTACTGTCTGGGGGCTTCCAAGACCAGTTCTTTCTATATTACCGTAACCCTGCTCATCTGCCTGGGAGCCTATCTGCTGGCCCCAAAACACGTCCTGGCCCTGTTTACGGGCCCCAGCCTCATTCCCCTGATGATGCATTATCTGGACCGCATCCGGCTGGATGAGAATCCACCTTTCTACAAAATCCTCTGGGTTGTGATTCCCACCGCGCTGTTCACCATGGGCGTCATCCAGATCCGCTTCACCCCCCCGGCCGAACTGGAGGCGCAAAAAGCCGTCCTCCGATCCGTGTACCACATAGTACTGATGGTGGAACTGGCGCTGTTCATCTCCTACCTCGTTTTCCATATGGTCCGGAAAAAATACCGGCCCTGGAAGAATTTGTTCGGCTTCCTGTTCAAGCATCAGTCCATTACCCTGGTAGAGCTGCAGTACTGCATCTTGTCGTTATGCACCATCTTTTTCCTGTTCATAGCGCTCCCGGCTCTGGACCCCTACGAGATTCCCATAGCCCCGGCCCTGTTCGCCACGTGCGTCTTCCTGTTTGCCTATGTGGCCCTGGCAGGAACCCGGCAGCGGGTAACCCTCAAGGAATTGGGCAACCTTATCCGCTACAACTACAGCAAGAAGAACAAAGGGGAGATCATTGAATCTACCATCATGAGCCTGCTGCCGGAAGCGGACACGCTGTCCCTGATACGCATCCGTGACAGGATAGGAGACCAGTTGCCCACGGGAGCAAAAGAGGCGTATGAAGAGAGCCTGAACGACCAGAGGGTCCCGTCCGTGACAGATGGCTGGCACAACAATCCGCTCCTGGAAAGCTTCCAAAAAGAAGTGATCAAGAAAAAGATGTTCCTGAAACCCGGCCTTAGCCTTCAGGAGGTGGCCGATGTCCTGGGCACCAACAAAACCTATGTCTCCAAGCTGGTGAACAACGCCTACAGCATGGGATTTCCGGAGCTGCTGAACATCCTGCGTATAGACTATGCCGAGCAGTACCTGCAAAGCCACCAGGACGCCAAGCAGACAGAGATGGCACAGGCCTGCGGTTTCATAAGCGCCTCTTCCTTCAACAGCGTATTCAAGAAAATCACCGGCCAAACACCCAAACTCTGGATTGCGAGCCGAAGCAAATAAGGTATTCCCCCCTCCGGCCCATCCCGCCCCCCATACCTTAATCTTCTCCTACCCACCTTTTTGCCGTGTTGACAATCAGAATGCCGTAAAGAGCCGATTATTTGTCCATACGGCAATGTATTTCGCTATTCTGCGGGTTTTTCCTGCCGTGTTGACAATCAGAATGCCGTAAAGAGCCGATTTCCTGTCAACACGGAGTTCAACCCACTACAATAAGAATCAGGCATCTACGAAAAATCGTAAATGCCTGATTTCAGTTTGTGGGCGGTACTGGATTCGAACCAGTGACCCCCTGCTTGTAAGGCAGGTGCTCTGAACCAGCTGAGCTAACCGCCCGGAAAGGACTGCAAATGTAGTAACTTTCCGTTAATTCTCCAAATTATTAAGAGAAGATTCTTCGCTTTCACTCAGAATGACAGAGCCAAACCCCAGAATGACAGAGATCCCCGGCCGGAGCCGGGGATGACGATTATTCCGAAGCTACGGAGAGGACGCCTCTGGAGGCGCTGTTGGCGCGGTAGTGCGGGGCGTAGAGGGATTCTATGGTAACCACCGGGGCTACGAAGGCGCCGGCCTGAGTTACAAAGAATTCCTCCGTGATGGTTGTCTTCTCTTCCGGATAGCTGTCGAAGAAGTACTCCGTGCGGTCGGCCTTCACATTGCGGTAACCCTGCGGCGTGAAGCTCCTGAAGCTCCAGCCGATAGGGCCGGAAAGCTGCTGCACGGGGCGAAGGGCAGCCTCGCGGGCGGCATCCAGCTTAACGAAACTGCGGTTCTCGCCGTTCCAGATCCGGTATTCCACAATGATCTTGTCCCCCACCTTCACCGGGTCCCCGGGCCGGATCTCCTGCCGGGTGGAAATCTGCCGGTTCCGGCTGCTGGTAGTGTTGTCGTACAGCAGTTCCTCCGTCACGTCCTTGTAAAATACACGCTCGATGGTGAAGCCGTTCCCTGCGGCCTTAATGCGGCTGAACGGCGCCTCGTAAGTGGCCGATAAGGCCAGCACACGGGTATCCAGAACAGCCTTGGAACCATCCAGGATGGAAGTAATGGCATCCACAAAGGCAGGATCCGTTTCCCACTTCTGCGTCTCCTTCTGCAGCATCAGCCACAGGCGGATTCCATCGGCTATGGTAGCAGGGGACGGAGTATTGTCCCCCGCAGCATCGGCCTTCTTTTTCGCGGAGGGGAAGCTTTCTTCCGCAGCAAAGCTGGCCATCAGGTCGCACAGCAACGCATGCGCGTACGCCTCGCTTTCCATCAGGCCCCGCCAGGGCATTACCGCATTGGGATAATACCAGCCGCCGTCCCGGTGCTCCACAGCATATTCCACCAGCGAGAGCAGATCCTCCTGCATGGATTTGGCCAGCTTGGACTGATCCAGCGTGACGCCCCAGGCGGCCGATAAGGCCACCCCCGCATCGGATTCGCTCAAATGCTTGAGCGTGAGGAGCCTGCGGGCCTTGGAGAGAATCTGGCCCTGCAGTCCCCTGCCGTCCTTCTTGCTGGGCAGCAGATACGCCTTCGCATCCTTCTTGAACTGGTCCATCCGCTTCTTATCGGCCTTGGAAACGGCCTTTACGGTGAACGGAACCTCCGGATACAGCGCCCGCACGTGCATGTACTGGGCATCGTTCACCCAGCCCCGCCATACGGGGAACGAAGTACCGAACTGCGTCTTATCCAGGAACTTAACGGCCTTGGTCATATCCGGCACTTCAAATCCGCGTGCCCGAAGCTTGGCAAAACGCTCCAGCAGCACCGCCGTAATCACGGCCGATGAACTCATCCCCTCGAACCAGCCGAAACCGCCGTCGGAATTCTGGCACGCCAGGCTCTTCTCCAGCATCTCAGTGTTAGCTTCCGCCCCAGCAGAAAGCTTCCCGGCCAGCAGCTGCACATACCACGCCTCGGAGAGCGAAAGCACATCCTTGCCGGACGGCTCCACGTGGGACGGAATGGCGTCGCGGACCATGTCCATGACGGTAATCTCCTTCAGAAGCGCCTCTGCGCCAGGCACATTCACAAATCGGCCACGGAGCTCCTTCAGCAGGGCCTCCCGGTCCATGCCGGCAAGCAGCACGGCCGAATGCGCCTCCGAGAGCACCTGCGCAGCCGGATACACCGGCACGGTTACCTGCACGGCATCCGAGAACTCCTTGGAGATAAAGGAAGCCGTGAGCGTGATGTCGTCTTGGTCTCCAGCCTGAGGAGGAATCTCCACCACAAAACGGTGGGAGACCACCTCGCCGGCAGGAACGGTGACCGGGATCTCCTGCATGGAATCTCCATAGCGCAGCTGCAGGCGGCCGGAAACCGGCTTATCGGAGATGCTGGAAACGGTGAGGGCCGCCTCGTAACGGTCTCCCGCATAGAGGTACTGCGGCTCCACCAGCGCCACCTTCACGGGCAGCGAAACCACCATCTCCTGCTGCACCAGGGCATTGCGCATATCCTTTCCGTGCGCGTAAACCGTTATATAATAGGTGCTTAGCTTATCGGAAGTGCGGAAACTGAATTCCAGCGTCCCGTCCTCGTTGGAAAGCAGGTGCGGCTGGAAGGTGAGGGCGCTGGAGAACTCGGTACGGACCACCGGCTCCGCCCCCATCTCTTCGGCATCATCACTGCTTATCCTGTCGGCCGATTCATTGCGCGCCATGGGCGCCGGCAGGGCCACCATAGCCTCTTCCACCAGCATCATTCCATCTTCCATGGACCCGGCCGCCTTGGACAGCAAGCGCCCTCCTGCGCTGGAGCCGTACAGGACTACACGGTCCTCTCCCTTCTCGCCCGTGATAAAGCCGCAGGCCGAATTCATGTAAACATTGGGCACGGAATAGCTGCCCATGGAAGCTACCGGCCAGTAATTGCGCGCAATGGCGTCCAGGCTCTTGTCCCAGGCGGCGGCCAGGGCCTCCACGCCTGCACCGGTCTGCAGGGTGAAACTGTATTCGGTGCCCGGATAGGCATCGGAATGGAAACGGGTAAAACGCAGCGGCAGGGAAAGCTTGTCCTTTTCCCGGCGGAACTGCCGTTCAAATTCCACGGATTCTCCGTCCTGGAAGTAGAAAACCTGCATGCGCACGGCATCCGGATAAGTGGCAGCGTAGGCAAAGCTCACCTCTCCGGGAACGCCCTGTTCCAGCTTGAAAGTTTTGGTAGAGAGCACCTTCCGGTTATCCCCAAAGAGCGTTGCCACGCCCCAAACGGGGCCGTAGGTGGAGCCCAGGCGCATGGACATAACGCCGTCGGTGACGGTGGTGGGACTGGAAAGGAAGAAACGCTTCACCGCCGGGGTAAGGCTCTTGTCGGAGGAGCGGACCACCAGCACCTTGCTCTTGGCACCGTCCTTGAGCTCCGTCTTGCCGTCCCGGGCCAGCACGCAGGCATCGGCCGATAAAGTATAGAGCCCCGAAGGCAGCCCCGTAAGGTCTATGTTCACCTCCGTGCCGGAATCCACTTTCCCCTGCCGGACCGCTTTTCCTTCCCCGTTCAGGAGCACGTACTCCGAGGGTACGGGAATGATCCCGCCTTCGGCATCGTCCACCTCCAGATAGGCCCGGAGGCTGTTTCCATCCACGATATAGCGGCTTTCGGAACGACGGCGGTAGTACGGGACGTTCTCCGGTTCGCCTGCCGGCACAAAGCTGCCATCGGCCTCTCCGCGTACCTGCAGGTTCATCTGGATGCGGTCGCCGATATATTTATAGGTGCGGAAAGAGCGGGTTTCCCCAGTGGCGTCCGTAACGATCACTTCCGTAACGTAGCCGCCTTGCATCGGCGAGGGGAACACGAACTTGAAGGCGTTGTCCGGGCCCAGCTCCTGGCTTTCCTCCCTGATTACCTCGCCCCGGCAGGTGACTTTGGCGCTCACACGCGCACCGGTGAGGCTGTGGCCGGAATAACTGGTAACCTTGCCGCTCACGCTAACCTCGTCGCCCACCAGGTAAAGCTTGTCGTCCTGGTCAAAGCTGAGGTCGAAGGAGGGCAGCACAAACTCATCTACCCGGAAAGTGGTGCGTTCCAGCACTCCGGAGGAACCCTTCTGGCGCACATTCAGCGAGAACATGCCGTTCCGGAGCCCCTTGGGCAGGACGAAGCTGCCGGAGGCCGATCCAAACTCGTTGGTCTTGAGCCCCTGCGTGGCCAGGCTGTTTCCCTCCGAATCCAGCAGCTCCACGGTGATTTCCCTGCCGGCGTATACGGAAAGGCTCTTACGCGGGTCTCCCCGGTATACCACCAGCTTGTACTGGAGGGTGTCTCCGGGATTGTAGGCACCGCGGTCCCGGTAAAGGTTGCAGCGGGTGCCCGAACCGTCCCAGCTGTAGAAGTAGTCGTCCAGGCCCAGCTCCCCGGAGCAGCGCCTTCCGCTCTCGGCCACCAGATAGTAGTGGGAGTTGGGCTTCTTGTCCATAGCCTTCCGGAAGGAGGCGGGAAGGGCCGTGAAGCCATTCTGGGAGACGGTGGCGGAGGCCAGCTGCTTGCCGCCCTTGAACAGGCGGAGCTTCACTTTCTCCAGCGGCTCACCGCTTTTGTGGTCCGTCACGTACACCTGCCAGCCATCGCCCGTCATGCGGGATGCGATGGAAAGGGTGTACTGGTTGTAAGAGCCGTGGCCTGCTATCTTGTCCTCGCTCACCTCCAGCTCGTAAGAGCCATCGGCCACGACGGGCATAGGCACCTTCACCGTATCGGCCACGTAAAAACTGGCCGCCGGGTTGGTGAGTTTCCAGCTTTTCACTTTCTTGCCGTCCGAGGAGGAACCCTTGTAGAGCACCAGCGTGGCCTGCTTCAGGTTCTGGAAGGTGACGGTGATGTTCTCACGGTCTGCCTTCACGTCCAGATTCCTGTCCGTGAGTCTGGTGCACAGGTTCTGTATGGCGTAATAGCCGCCCAGGATGCGGGCTTCGTCTCCCGTGAAGGCCTCGCGGTCTGCTTCAAAGGCCTTGCAGGCGTTATACAGCGCCTTAAACTCCGTATGCGGCGCCTTATCGCGGGAGAGCTGCTCCATCTGCATCTGCAGCAGGGCGCCGCGGGGATACAGGCTCACCGCCTTCCCCCGATATTTGGCTTCCAGGGCCTCCAAGGCCGCTTTTTTGGCCGATTCCTGGCCTGAATACCGGTACTTGGAGCCAATCACATAATACTCCAGCGCAGGCTCGTTGGGGTACTTCCCCGCCACTTCGGCCTTGAGGAACTGATAGATTTCGTCGTCTTCTATATGCTCGTAGTAACGGCGGGTGAGCATGCGCCAGAGCACATACTCCTTGTCGGAGAGGATGAACGGCGCCAGGTTGCCGCCCAGGTAGGTGCCGATGTTCCGGTAAAACGGCGTATTGCGCCCCTGGAACCGGTCGATGTTCTCCTTGACGTACTTCCACTGCCAGTCCGTGGAAGAGTTCTGGTAGTCGTTCATCCACAGGAAGGTGACGATGGGCTGGTCCAGCGCCTTCACTTCCTCTTCCAGCGCCTTCAGGGCCGGTTCCCGCTGCTTCCAGTCCCGCCGCTGCGCGGTGGAAACGTACGCCGTGGCGGCATCGTAAAAGTCCACCACATAGTGCTGGGCGGCCGCTTTTTCTTTAATCTCCTTAAGGATTTCCAGCTCCTTTACCGGGCGGTCGGCTTTACGGGCCGCCTCGTACTGGGCCCAAAGTTCGGTGAGTTTGTGTCCGTTGTCAGTCATAGTTGCAGCGATTGCGGTTGCGCCGAAGAGCACCAGCGCCAACAGGATGAATATGCGTTTCATGGCAGTAAGGCATTTTTACTTATCCAAATTCAATTATTGTGCCTTTCTCTTCCGGCACATCGCCGGGACCGTTTTCCCGGCATTTTGGTCCTGCAGCCGAGCGTCGGCACACCGTCGGGACCGTTTTTCCGGCATTTTGGTCCTGCGGCCGGGCGTCGGCACACCGTCGGGACCGTTTTCCCGGCATTTTGGTCCTGCAGCCGGGCGCCAGGCTAAAACAGCGGTACCGCTTCGGCCACCACGAAGGTGCTGCCTCCTATATAGATGAGCGCCGGAGCCAGGTTTTCGGCCGATGCGCTGCGGCTGGCAGGGCCGCCCAGGTTCTGCGAGAGCTGGATGGCCATCTGCACGGCCTGGCGCACGCTGGAGGAGAAGAAGGCGCGGGTGGAGGCGCCGCCGCGGTACTCCGTGAAACGGCGCAGGATCTCTCCCGCAGGGAGGGCCCGCGGGGTGTCCGGGGTGGTGAAGATGTATGTGGCGTTCCGGGGCATCAGGGGCAGGATGGCGTCCAGGTCCTTGTCGGCCATAATGCCGTAGACGATGATGAGCGAGGAGAATTTCCCGCTTTGCACCATAGCCTCCAGCTGCGCGAAATTGTGCTGCAGGGCCTGGGCGTTGTGGCCGATATCGGCCAGCACGTAGGGCTGCTCCGAGAGGCGCTCCCAACGGCCGTGGAAGTGCATGTTGCGGGCGGTGTTCTCTATGCCTTCCAGCAGCTGCTCTGTCTTGTTAAGTGCCTGGAACGAAGGCACTTCCTTGAGGATATCCACCGCCGCCAGCACCGTCCGGAGGTTCTTTTCCTGCACCGGGGCCCTCAGGTCCATCTTCCTCAGGATCTCCGCATGGCGGTACCAGAGCGAAGGACGCACATGGTCCGCGAAAGTGAGGGGGCAGTTCATCCAGGCTTTCTCCTTGAAGACCGGAGCGGTCTCTTCCTGGCTCTCCCCCACCAGCGCGGGAACGCCGGCCTTGAAGATGCCGGCCTTCTCGGCCGCAATCTCCGGGAGGGTGTTCCCCAGCAGCGTACAGTGATCCAGGCCGATGGTGGTTACTATGGAGAGCGAAGGTTTTTCCAGCACATTGGTGGAATCCAGCCGGCCCCCGAGGCCCACCTCGATGACGGCCACTTCCACGCCGGAGTCTGCGAACCACTTGAATGCCAGGCCGGTAGTGATTTCAAAGAAAGAGAGGCGATGCTCCAGGAAATACGGTTTCCACTCCGTGAGGAAGTTGAAGACGTACTCCTTGGGAATCAGAAATGCCGATGCTCCCTCCGAAGCCTGAGAGGCCGAAGGGGGCACCCCTCCGGTCGCTGAAAAAAATGCCGATGCTCCCTCCGGGGTGCCCTCTTCGGCCTTACGGTCCGGCCCTGCCACCAGCATCCTTTCCCGGAAATCCATGATGTGCGGGGAGGTGTAGAGCCCCGTTTTAAGGCCACAGGAAGAGAGGGCCGATGCCAGCATGTTGGCAACGGAGCCCTTGCCGTTGGTGCCGGCCACATGGATGGAGCGGAAAGCGCGGCTGGGATGCCCCAGGGCCTCCTCGAAGCCCAGCATGCCCTCCAGGCCGGGTTTGTACGCATTTACGGTGAAACCTGCCCTTTGCACCGAAGGGAACCGGCTGAATATTTCCTGTAGCAGGGCAGCGTAGGCCGCCTCCGAGAACGAAGCATCATTCATACATACAAAAATAATCATTTTTCCGCAGACTTCCCATTTGAATATATCCAGATTTTTCACTACATTTGAAAACGATTGTTATTGTATGACCGAACTTGACAACATCCTTTACGGACAATATATAATAGACGGAGTGCAAATGCCCCTGTCGCCCGCCCGGATGCTCCGGGAATGTACCCTGGAGCCCCCGCTGGAACCGGACGGAGCCCCGGAAACCCTGGCCGACGAGCATCTGGACCCCACCCCCGGAAGCTATGAATTACGGGAGGCCGATGTGGAGCGCTACGCCGCCGCGATAGCAGAACTCAAGCGCAGCCTGCCCCTCCCCTTCGCCGGATCCTTCACGGCCGGGAAAGTGGCCCAGGCCCTCATAGACGCCATCTGGATGTCGGGCCATTTCCGCCTGGGAGACCTCACCCTCCGGGCCGACTGGAAGTGGAACGGAAAAACCATCGGCAACCTGGCCGCTTTTTACAGCTCCGTGGAAAGCGCCTGCAACTATATAGACGCGCTGGGCGTCAAGATCTCCCGCTATTCCCTGGTGAAGGGTGCTCCTTCCGTTTGCTTCAAGGCCTCCACCATCGCGGAGGAAGACGAGGTGGATGAGGAAGAGAGCCTCTTCCGGGAACTGCCGTACCGTACGGCCAATCCCCGCATCTCCCGGCGCCGCAAATGCGCCAGCACCCTGCTGCCGGAGCCCACGGACTGGCTCCTGTTCATCCCCTTCGACACCTGCGACTTCCGCCTGGGCGGATCGGCCCTCTCGGAGGCGCTGGGCGCCAGTTCCTCCACGGCGGCGGATGTAATTGACGCAGACTACTTTATAGACTGCTATGAGGTGGTGCGGGAACTGGTGGAAGACGGCGTGGTAAAGGCTGGAGCCACGGTGGCCGACGGCGGCATCATGATGGCGCTGAAGGCCCTTACATCGGCCGGGACGGGTGCCCGCATCAGCGTGGACGACGTTTGCAAGGCCTATGCGGAACCCCTGCCGGTGCGCGTGCTTTTCGCAGAGGTTCCCGGCGTGGTACTCCAGATTGCCGATATAGACTACGACTATGTAGATGCGGAACTCCTGCTGCAGGATGTGGCGTATTTCCCCATCGGCCATCCCACACCCGGCACTCCGGGCGTGCAGATTGCCCCTAAGGCCAGCATCCCCGGCATCCTGGAATCCCTGCTCAATACCCTGGAAGGAGAAGACTAAAACTGAATATGGCCAAAAAGAAAACGACCGCCCCCAAGATCTTTGTCCTGGACACCAACATCATCCTGCACGACTATAACGCCGTAAAGCAGTTCCAGGATAACGATATAGTGATTCCCATTGCGGTAATCGAGGAACTGGACAAGTTCAAGAAAGGCAACGACGCCCTCAGTTTCAACGCCCGCGCCTTTATGCGGGAGATTAACAAACTAACAGACGGAAAGGACTTTGAGGAGCGGGGCGTTCCCCTTGGGAAACGCCTGGGCTACATTAAGATAGAACCCAGTCACCCCTTTGCCCCGGACCTGCAGGACCTGTTCCGGGACGATATCCCGGACCACCGGATCCTCTCCACGGCCATGTGGGTGCGGGACCGGAATCCCAACCGCTTCGTGGCCCTGGTCACTAAAGATATCAATTTGAGGCTCAAGGCCAAGGCCGTGGGAATGGAGGCCCAGGATTACCTTACGGACCGGGTGAAAGACGAGGTGATGGACAACCTGGAAAGGCAGGTAATCGTGGTGGATACGGGCTCCGACGCCGTCCAGCGCCTGGCCTACGGGCAGGACAACTGCCTCCCCTGGAAGAAGGTCCAGGACACGGAACCCAAGCCCAACCAGCTGTACCAGTTCAACTTCGGCGGGGCCACCGTGTGCGCCCGCTACGATGCCAACCGCAAGGTGATAGCCCTGGTGCGCGGGCAGGAGGCCTACGGCATCCGGCCCCGGAACGACGAGCAGCGCTTTGCCATAGACGCCTGCCTGAACCCGCACATCCCGCTGGTTTCGCTCACCGGCGGCGCCGGAACGGGCAAAACCCTCATCGCCCTGGCATCGGCCCTGGAGCAGGAGGCCGACTACGACCAGATTATCCTCTCGCGTCCCACCGTGGTGCTGGGCGGGCAGGACATCGGCTTCCTCCCCGGAGACCAGAAATCCAAGATGAGCCCGTACCTGCAGCCGCTCATGGACAACCTGGATGTTATCAGAAGGCAGTTCAAACCCTCCTCCCGCCAGGCCCTTCGCATAGAGACTATGCTCCGGGAGGAGAAACTCATCATCTCTCCCCTGGCCTATATCCGCGGCCGCTCCCTGGGCAAGGTGTTCTTTATCATAGACGAGGCGCAGAACCTCACGCCCAACGAGATAAAGACCATTATCACCCGTGCCGGCGAAGGCACCAAGATGGTGTTCACGGGCGACATCTTCCAGATAGACCAGCCGTACCTGGACCAGTGGTCCAACGGCCTCACCCACCTGGGAGAAAAGATGACCGGCCAGCGCGTCTTCGAACACGTCTTCCTCAAGAAGGGCGAACGCTCGGAGCTCTCCGACCTGGCAGCCAAGCTGTTGTAGCCTAATTATTTAGTAGTTAGCAATTTACAATAATACCCTGCTGTATTCTGACAGCAGGGTATTTACATAATCAGCAGTTAATCAACTACTTACTCTGTTTGATCTGAGCCTGGGCAGCGGCGAGGCGGGCGATGGGCACGCGGAACGGGCTGCAGGACACATAGTCAATGCCGATGGTGTTGAAGAACTCGATGGAAGCAGGGTCTCCGCCGTGCTCACCGCAGATGCCGCACATCAGGTCCGGGCGACGGCTGCGGCCACCTTCCACACCAATCTTCACCAGCTGGCCCACGGCCTTGGTGTCGATGGTCTGGAACGGATCGGCATCCAGGATCTTGTTGCCCAGATAGTCACCCATGAAGGTGCCGATATCGTCGCGGCTGAAGCCGAAGGTCATCTGGGTGAGGTCGTTGGTGCCGAAGCTGAAGAACTGGGCGGAACGGGCCATGCGGTCGGCCGTAAGGGCGGCACGCGGGATCTCGATCATGGTACCGAACTGGTACTCGATGAGCTGGCGGCTATGGGCCTCCACCTCGGCCTTGATGCGGTCGCAGATGGCCTTCTGGAAGTTGAGCTCACGGGCGCTGATGGTGACCGGGATCATGATTTCCGGGTGCGGGTGCAGGCCTTCCTTCTGCAGTTCTGCCGTGGCGGTGAAGATGGCGCGGTACTGGGTTTCAGCGATGAGCGGGAAGCTCACGTGCAGACGTACGCCGCGGTGTCCCATCATGGGGTTCACCTCGTGCAGGGCGGCACCTCTCTTCTCCACTTCCTTCACGGTAATGCCCAGATCCTTGGCCAGTTCCTTCTTCTTGTCTTCGCCCTGGGGCACGAACTCGTGCAGCGGCGGATCCAGGAGACGGAACACAACGGGCTTGCCGTCCATGACGCGGAGGGTCTCCTTGACGGCGGCCTTCATGAAGGGCTCCAGTTCACTGAGAGCCTGCTTGCGCTCTGCATCCGTGTCGCAGAGGATCATCTTGCGGAGCTTGGACAGCGGCAGTTCGCTGTTGCGGCCGTAGAACATGTGCTCGATACGGAACAGGCCGATGCCCTGGGCACCGAACTTGAGGGCGCGGGCGGCATCCTCGGGGGTATCGGCATTGGTGCGGACACCCAGCTTGCGGAACTTGTCGCACATGCCCATGAACTTGGCGAAGAGCGGGTTCTCGCTGGCATCCATGGTTTCGATGGCACCTTCGTACACAAGGCCCTTGGCGCCGTTGAGGGACAGCCATTCGCCTTCCTTGAAGGTCTTCTTGACACCGGCGAAGCTAACGGTCTTGTCCTTGAAGTTGATCTTGAGGGCGTCGCAGCCCACGATGCAGCACTTGCCCCAGCCACGGGCCACCAGGGCGGCGTGGGAGGTCATGCCGCCACGTTCCGTGAGGATACCCACGGAGGCGTGCATGCCGTCGATGTCTTCCGGAGAGGTCTCTTCACGGACCAGGATGCACTTCTTGCCGGCCTGCATGTACTTGATGGCGTCTTCGCTGGTGAAGACGATCTGGCCCACGGCGCCGCCCGGGGAAGCCGGGAGACCCTGTGCCAGCACGGTGGCCTTCTTCTCCGAAGCGGGATCCAGGATGGGGTGCAGCACCTCGTCCAGCTGGGCGGGAGCCACGCGCATCACAGCCTCCTTCTCACTGATGAGGCCTTCTTCCACCATATCCACGGCCATCTGCAGGGCGGCCAGGCCGGTGCGCTTGCCGATACGGCACTGCAGCATCCACAGCTTGCCTTCCTGGATGGTGAATTCGATGTCCTGCATATCCTTGAAGTGGTCTTCCAGGCGCTTGCGGATATCGTCCAGCTCCTTGTACACCTCCGGCATGGCGGTTTCCAGGGAAGCCAGGTTCTTGTTCTTCTCGCTCTTGGTTGCCTCGTTCAGGGGGTTGGGGGTACGGATACCGGCCACCACGTCTTCACCCTGGGCATTGATGAGCCATTCGCCATAGAACTTGTTGTCGCCGTTGGCAGGGTTGCGGGAGAATGCCACACCGGTAGCGGAGGTGTCTCCCATGTTGCCGAACACCATGGACTGCACGTTCACGGCAGTACCCCAGTCATCCGGAATATGCTCGATCTGACGATAACGGATGGCACGCTTGCCGTTCCAGCTCTTGAACACACCGCCGATGGAGCCCCACAGCTGGGCCTTTGCATCGTCCGGGAATTCAACGCCCAGAACTTCCTTGATGCGCACCTTGAAGGCCTCAGCGAGGTCCTTCAGCTGCTCTGCGGTGAGTTCCGTATCGCTCTTGTAACCGTTGGCCTTCTTCACCTCTTCCATCATGCGGTCCAACTGCTGGCGGATGCCCTGGCCATCGGCCGGTTCAATGCCTTCGGCCTTCTCCATCACGACGTCCGAATACATCATGATGAGGCGGCGGTATGCATCGTATACGAAACGGGGGTTGCCGGTCTTCTTGATGAGGCCGGGGATGGTCTTGGAGCACAGGCCGATATTGAGGATGGTGTCCATCATGCCGGGCATGGAGCTGCGGGCGCCGGAGCGGCAGCTCACCAGGAGCGGATCGTTCTCATCGCCGAACTTCTTGCCCATGATCTTTTCCGTAGCTTCCAGGGCCGATGCAACCTCTGCCCGGAGTTCCGGAGTATATCCGCCACCGAGCCGGTAATACTCGGTGCAGCATTCCGTTGTAATGGTGAAACCGGCAGGCACAGGCATGCCCAGGAGGTTCATTTCGGCCAGGTTGGCGCCCTTGCCACCCAGCAGTTCTCTCATCTTGCCATCGCCCTCGGCGTGCTTTCCGCCAAAGCGATAGACCCTTTTCTTGATTTCGTTCATAAAAGGACAGGTTTATAATAATAAATAATATTAATAATCTATAAGATATAACTTGCAAATTTAACAATAATTTCGCGAAAAAATGAAAAAAAATTAGGGTGCACCGCGAAGTGCACCCTAACAATCTTTTGAGCGGTGAGCCTACAGCTCCCAGGCCAGGGCGGAGGCGCCCAGGATGGCGGCATCGGACTCCTTGAGCTGGGAATACACCAGCTTCACCTTGCCGCGCCACAGGGCCAGGACATTTTCGTCCATGGCCTTCTGGATGGGCTCCGTGAGGAATTCCTTGGCTCGGGCCAGGCCGCCGAAGAGCACGATGGCTTCCGGGGCGGAGAACTCGATGAAATCGGCCAGCTTCTCGCCCAGGATGCGTCCTGTGTACTCGAAGATCTTGACCGCCAGCTTGTCCCCTTCCTTGGCCGCTTCATACACGTCCTTGGAGGAGATCTTGTCCAGGCTGCGCAGCAGGGACGGTTCGTCCGTCATTTCCAGCCACTCGCGGGCCGTGCGGGCTACGCCGATGGCGGAGCAGTATGCCTCCAGGCATCCGTTCTTGCCGCAGTTGCAGGCGCGGCCGTTGTGCCGTACGGCGCAGGTGTGGCCCAGCTCGCCGGCAAAGCCGTCGTGGCCGTATACCACCTTTCCGTCGATCACGATACCGGAGCCCACGCCGGTGCCCAGGGTGATCATGATGAAATTCTTCATACCGCGGGCGGCGCCATAGGTCATCTCTCCCACGGCGGCGGCATTGGCATCGTTGGTAAGGGAAACGGGGATGCCGTTCATCTGCTCGCTGAGGAGCTTGGCGAATTCCACCTTGTGATGGCCCCACTTGAGGTTGGGAGCGCTCTCGATGGCACCGGTATAATAGTTGCCGTTGGGGGCGCCCACGCCGATACCGCGGATGCAGCCTTCGGCCTTGGCCTCCGCCACGATGCGGTTGAGGGCCTCTGCCAGCTCTGCGATGAAAGGTTCTACTTCTTCATAGGTATCCGTACGGATAACGGTTTGTTCCACAACGGTACCACGGGCGTCCACGACGCCGCACTTGGTGGTCTGGCCACCTACATCGATACCAATAACTAAGTCTTGTGCCATATTTATCTGATTAATCTACAGGGATGTCCTTGTTCACGTTCTTGGAGCCGATGACGGCGTAGAAGAGCAGGTATGCCAGCATGGCCACCACCAGCCAGTAGCTGTTCATATAGCCGGCGGCCTTGGCGATGAATTCCTGGATGAACGGCATGATGCCGCCGCCCACCACCAGCATCATGAAGATGCCGGAAGCGGCCTCCGTATACTTGCCCAGGCCTTCCACGGCCAGGTTGAAGATGGCGCCCCACATCACGGAAGTGCACAGGCCGCACAGGACCAGCAGCAGACAGCTGAGCGGTACGCGGAACATGGCAAAGCCGTCGGCAGCGCTGTATCCGGGCATGTTCACGGTGACGGTCTTGGGAACGAAGATGGCCACGAGTACCAGCACGATGGCCACGGCGCTTACCACCGTCATCTGGGTGCGGGTGCTCACCTTGCCGGAAATGAGGGTGCTGGAGAAACGGCCGATCATCATGAGCAGCCAGTAAACGGCAGCGATGGCTCCGCCGATGGCGGCACCGTTGGTGAGGATGCCGGCGCCCCGCTCGGAGGCATCGGCCAGATAGAAGTTCACCTGGGAAGGGATGCCGATTTCGATACCCACGTAGAAGAAGATGGCCACGGCCCCCATCACGAAGTGACGGAAGTTCCAGGCGCTGTGCTCATAGACCTTGGCATTGCGCTCCTGGGCGGGTTCCGGGATGGTGAGGAAGGAAATGATGATGAAAGCTACGGCAAACACGCCCATGGCGATGAACAGCAGCGGAGCCACATCCGACATGGAGGTGGAAGCAGTTACGGTGCCCACCAGCACGCCCACCAGCAGCGGGGTGAGGGTTCCGGTGAGGGAATTGAGGGTGCCGCCGATCTGGATGAACTGGTTGCCGCGGTTGCCGCCGCCGCCCAGGATGTTGAGCATGGGATTCACCACGGTGTTGAGCATGCACACGCAGAAGCCGCAAACGAATGCGCCCAGCAGATACACATAGATGGCGCTGCCGCCCAGGAAGGAACGACTGGAGAGCCACTGGATTACGATGCCCACGAAGCCCGTTGCCAGGGCGATGAGGGTGGTTTTCTTATAACCTACCTTGATGAGCATCTTGCCGGCGGGGATACCCATGAACAGGTATGCGGCGAAGTTCATAAGGTTACCGGCCATCTTGGACCATTCGTACTGGTTGCCCCAGATGACGCCGAAGGGAGCCGCCATGTTGGTCACGAAGGAGATCATGGCAAAGATGAAGCACATCGTGATCACAGCAACCAGGTTTACACTTTTGTTGGTTTTAGACATTGTGTGTTAGTTTATTAGTTTATATGAATTATTGCTTATCGGCTTTAAGTTTTCAAATATAGTCATTTTTTCCGAAAGTGGGAAGGGGGGCCGAAAAAGAAATGGGCGGCCCGGAACATCCGGACCACCGATTGAACATCCGATTGAAAAATAATGGCTCTTAGTAGCGGAGCGTGGCTTTTACGGGGTAATGGTCGGAAACGTAAGGGGCGCCTTCGTAAGGCTGGCGGATTACTTCAAACTTTGTGCAGCCCCGGAAGCCGGAATAGAACACATAGTCGATGGGCGGGGTGCCGGAAACCTTGCCCCAGTCGTGCCAGGTGAGGTCGTTGTCCGTTTCCGGAGCCGTCTCCCGGGCGTCTTCCATAAGTTCCCGGAGCTCCTTGAGGCAAGGGTCCACCGGATACACGTTCATGTCTCCGGTGAGGACCATCGGCCAGTGAGCCGGATTCATGGCTTTGATGCGCTCCACAATGAGCAGCAGGCCTCTCCTTCTGGCTTCCTTCCCCACATGGTCCAGGTGGGTATTCACAAAGTAGAACTTACGCTTGGCGGCCTTGTCCCTGAGGAGGGTCCAGGTGGCTGTCCGGCGGCAGGCCGCATCCCAGCCTATGGAAGGGATCTCCGGCGTGTCCGAAAGCCAGTAGGTTCCCCATTCCAGCAGCTCAATCCGTTCCGTGTCATAGAAGACGGCCATGTGCTCTCCTTCGCTCACACCGTCTTCCCGGCCCACCCCCACATACTCATAGCCAGGGCAGTTCTCCTTGAAGTATTCCAGCTGGAAATCCAGCGCCTCCTGCACACCAAACACGGCCGGATGCTGGTCCCGGATCATGGCACAGGCGGCGTCCCGGCGGTTGGGCCACACGTTGTCACCGTCCTGGGCGGTACCGTAACGGACATTGAAAGACATAACCGGAAGCTTCCCGGTACAGGAAACAGCCAAAAGCGCCAGCGCAAGAGCGGCCAGAAGTCTTGATTTCATGCTGTTGGGGATTTAATTCTCCGCTAAGATAATCACATCCCTTCAAAAATGCAACAATCAGGGCTGCCAGCCGGCAATGTCCTCCGGCGAAAAGTCGTAGGTGAGGGGCCGGCCGTACACCTTTTCGTAGCAGCGGACCTTGGCCTCGTAATCGGCCTGGCAAAGAGTGTAGCTGTTTTCGCGGTCCGTTTTGGAAGGGTCCGGATACAGCGGGTCCAGGATGTGGAGGATCATTTTCACGTCGTGGAAGCCCGGGGCCACCGTTCCGGGGAGGTCCTGCAGCTGGGTGAACAGCGGCACCACCGGCACGCCGAACTGGCTGGCAAAGAGGAAGGCGCCGCGTTTCCCTGGCCGGGGCTTGCGGTAGTTGAACCACATCTCCTGCTCCGGGTAGATAAGGATAAACCGGCCAGCGTCAAGCGTTTCCTGCATCTGCTCCCGGAAAGCGCCGCTCATGTAGGAGGGCTCCGGGATAAGGGGGATCACGTCGATGTTCCGGAGCACGAA
>JAEEQF010000098.1 GCA_016285175.1 Bacteroidales bacterium | reverse complement strand
AGGGGATTTCCGTGATGGTGACGGTGGACTTGTCCACCTTGTTGATGCGGGCGCGCACCTTCACCATGCCGCCCCTGCGGCCCTGGTTGTATTTTGAGCAGTCGGCAATGCCGCCGGTGGGGAAGTCGGGAAGGATTTCGAAGGGTTCCCCGCGCAGGATGGCGATGGAGGCGTCTATGAGTTCGTTGAAGTTGTGCGGCAGGATTTTGGAACTGAGACCGGCGGCGATGCCCTCGGTACCCTGGGCCAGCAGCAGCGGGAAGCGCACGGGGAGTTCCGTGGGTTCCTGGTTGCGGCCATCATAGGAAGTCATCCAGGGGGTTACCTTGGGGTCGAAGACCACTTCCTTGGCAAATTTGGAAAGCCGGGCCTCGATGTAACGCGGTGCGGCGTTGGAGTCGCCGGTGAGGATGTTGCCCCAGTTCCCCTGGCAGTCGATAAGAAGCCCTTTCTGGCCCAGCGTGACCAGGGCGCCCAGGATGGAGGCGTCGCCGTGCGGATGGTACTGCATGGCCTGGCCCACGATGTTGGCCACCTTGGTGTATCGGCCGTCGTCCATCACGGCCATGGTGTGCAGCACGCGGCGCTGTACCGGCTTGAAGCCGTCCACGATGTGCGGAACGGCCCGGTCCAGGATGGTATAGGACGCATAGTCCAGATACCAGTCCTTGAACATGCCGGACAGCTTGAACTTGCGGCTGTCGCTGCTTAAAAGCTTGTCGAATTTCCCCGACGCAACAGCGTCCTCGCCCAATTCCTCTTCGGGTTCCTCTTCCGGGGCCTGCTTCTCAATATCGTCCCAATCTTCTGCCATAAGCTAAAACTCATAACCGAAACGGCGGAGCTCCTTCCGGCTCTCCCGCCAGTCCGGATCCACTTTTACAAACGTACTCAGGAAAACCTTCTTCTGGAAAAAGTCTTCCATGTCCTTGCGGGCCTCCGTGCCCACCTTCTTGAGCATCTGGCCGCCCTTGCCGATGATGATTCCCTTCTGGGAATCCCGCATCACGTAGATGACGGCGCTTATCTCGTACCGGTCCTCTCCTTCGTGGAAGGCTTCAATCTCCACCTGGCAGCTGTAGGGGATTTCCTCGCTGTAGTTGAGGAAGATCTTCTCCCGCAGGATTTCCGAGGCGAAGAAGCGGAGGTTCTTGTCCGTGAACTGCTCCTTGTCAAACCAGGCAGGTGCCTCCGGAAGACGGCTGGAAACCGCCTCCAGGATGCTTTCCAGGTTGAATTTCTCCTGGGCCGATGCCGGGATGATCACCGCTTTGGGCAGCTGCTCCTTCCACCACTGCATGAGTTCCACCACCTTTTCCTGGGTGGAGATGTCAATCTTGTTGATGACCAGGATCACCGGGCAGTCCAGTTTCCGGAGCTTCTCAATGTAGGCTTCGTTCTTGTCGCCCTTCTCCACGGTGTCCGTCACGTACAGGATGATATCGGCATCGCCGATGGCGGTGTCCACGAAACTGAGCATGTTCTGCTGCAGCCGGTAATTGGGTTTGAGGATACCCGGCGTGTCCGAATACACGATCTGGTAGTCCTCCCCGCTCACGATTCCCATGATGCGGTGCCGCGTGGTCTGGGCCTTGGCGGTGACAATGGAAAGCTTTTCCCCCACCAGGGCGTTCATGAGCGTGGATTTGCCCACGTTCGGATTGCCGATGATATTGACGAAACCTGCCCTGTGCGCCATTATACGTATGCTCCCATCTTAAGGATGTTCACTTCGCCTTCGGTAAGGTAGCGCCAGTCGCTCTTCTTGAGGCCCTTCTTGGTGAGACCGGCGAAATACACACGGTCCAGGGCGCGCACCTCGTAGCCCAGGGACTCGAAGATGCGGCGGACGATGCGGTTCTTTCCGGAGTGGATCTCGATGCCCAGCTGCCGGTGGTCGTGTGCGTCGATGTATTCCAGTTCATCGGCCGCCACAACCCCGTCGGTGAGTTCTACGCCGGCAAGGATCTTCTCCTTGTCTTCCTCCGTGAGGGGGGCGTCCAGGACCACCTGGTAGATCTTCTTCTTGTTATAGGACGGGTGGGTGAGGCGTTCGGCCATCTCTCCGTCGTTGGTGAACATGAGCACGCCCGTGGTGTTTTTGTCCAGCCGGCCCACCGGGAATACGCGGGTGGGGCAGCCTTTGAGCAGGTCCATCACCGTCTTTTCCGCATGCGGGTCGCTGGCGGTGGTGACATAGCCCTTGGGCTTGTTCATCACGATATACACTTTCTCCTCACCTTTGAGGCGCTGTCCGTTGAAGCGGACGTCGTCCGTGAGGATGTTCACCTTGGTACCCAGTTCGGTAACCACCTCCCCGTTCACGGTGACCACACCGCTCTGGATGAGCGTATCGGCCTCCCTGCGGGAACATACGCCGGAATTGGCGATGAACTTGTTCAGGCGCACCACTTCCTGGATTTCGGTCTTTACGGTGTCGTCGTCGCTGTAGTTGCGGCCGTTCACCTGGGGTTTGCGGCGAAGCATGGCGTTCATGCCCTCGTCGGCCTGGTTGCGTTTTTTCAGGACGGGCTTGCGGGCGCCGGGCTTGGCGGCGAAGGAGGGTTTTCCATATCCGCTGCGGCCTTCCGGCTTGGCGCCGTAGGGCCTGTGGGCACCGTCGGCGGATCTGCGGGCACCGTCGGCAGGTCTATGGGACCCGTCTGCGGGTTTGCGGGTGCCGCTATAGGGCTTTCTTTCACCGTAGGGACGGTGTTCTCCGTCGGAGGGGCGCCCGGGGGAGTATGCGCGGCGGGCCGGCCGGTCTTCTGAGTCGAAGCTGCGGCTGGTGCTGTAATCTACTTTTTCTGCATGGCCTTCATAGGCCTTTCTCACGATACGTTTTCTCGTACCTTTCTTATTTTCTTCCATAGATAAAAATGCGACTCACGTCGTTATTTGAGTTTGAATTTATAGGTGATGGTGCCCGACTGCACAGCGGGGGCATCGGCCTTTGGGTTGAAGTGGGCCTTAAGGGCGGCGTTCCTGGCCGCGGTCCACAGGGTTTTGTCTGTTACGGTGGTGCCTTCCGCACCGGCGATGGCTTCCGTCACCTCTCCGTATTGGTTTACTTTAATTTGCACTACTACAATTCCTTCCAGCTGGGTGGAATAGGCGGGAAGGGGCAGGGTGCCCAGCACTTGCCGTCCCTGCAGGTGCGCATTGGCGTTGCCTTCCGTCCGGCCTTCCCTGGCATTGCCGTCCGGCTGTCCGGCCTTGAATTCCGCAGAGCCCTCCTGGGCGCCGTGCGGGGTGGTGGAGCTGTTGTCCTGGCTGCTCATACCGGGGAAGGAGGCACGGGGATCCAGCTTGGGTTCTTCCTGCTTGGGCGTGGGCACTTCCACGTCTCCGTGGCTGTCCGGCCTGGTGGCGGGAGTGGTGTTGGGGGTGTCCTTCACATAGGGGGATTCGGCCTGCTGGACCAGTTCCACGGGTTTGGTGACGTCCACATTCTCTGCCTGCGGTTCCCGGCCGATCTGGGAGGGGGTGGGTTTCTCCACCGTAAGTTCCTCTTCAAACTCTATCACCAGGGAGGTGCGTTCCGGGGGCGGCGGATCCAGATAGGACAGGCCGCTGGTGAGGCAGATTATCAGCGCCAGGGCGTGCACCGCCACCGTAACGAGGATGCCCGTCACGTTGGCGCGCTTATCGCGCTGCTGCCTGGTCCGCTGGTAGGGTTGCATATGCTATTCGGGTTGAGTTGCCAGAATTACCTTGTAGTGGTTCCGCTTGGCAATATTCATAATCTGTACCACTTCTCCCACCGGGACGCTTTCGTCCGAATAAATGGAGAAGGTGGGATCCTCTTCGGCCGAAAGGAGGCCGATGAGCTGGTCTTCCACGGCTTCATAGGAGAGCGGGTCCTGCGCCCCGTTCACATGGTAGGTGTAGGTGTCGTCCCCCCAGTCCTTGATGCTCACGCTCACGGTGGCCTTGGCGTTCACCTGCCCGGTGCTCTTGGGGAGCAGCAGCTTGAGGGCGTTGGGGTTGATGAGCGTGGAGGTTACCAGGAAGAAGATGAGCAGCAGGAACACGATATCCGTCATGCTGGATACCGAGAACGAAGAGTCCACCTTGGTGTTTCGCTTGAGTGCCATACGCTATTCTTCGCCGGGTTCGTTAAGGACGATGTCAATGAATTCCAGGGTGGAGCTTTCCATCTTGTACACCAGGTTGGAGACCTTGGAGGTGAGCCAGTTGTAACCGAAGTACGCGATGATGCCCACGATAAGGCCGCCCACGGTGGTGAGCATGGCGGTGTAGATACCGTCACTGAGTAGGGTGATGTCAATGTTGTTGCCGGCCTTGGACATGTTGAAGAAGGCCTGCACCATGCCCATTACCGTACCCAGGAATCCGATCATGGGGGCGCCGCCGGCGATGGTGGCCAGGATGGGAAGGCCCTTCTCCAGACGGGCCACTTCCACGTTGCCGATGTTTTCGATGGCGCTCTGGATATCGGCCATGGGACGTCCCATGCGGTGGATACCGGTCTCTACCATGCGGGCCACCGGGTTGTCGAACTTGCGGCAGAGCGTGATGGCGCTCTTGGTTTTGCCGTCGTTCATATAGTCCCGGATGTCGTTCATGAAGTTGGGATCGATCTTGGAGGCGTGGTCGATGGTCCACCACTTGCGGCCGATGATATAGATGGCCAGGATGGAAAGGGCCAGGAGCACCCACATGAGCGGGCCGCCCATGGTGAACATGGAAAATAGGCTTTCATTCATCTGGGTGGGCTGAACGGGAGCCTGGGCTGCGGGAGCGGCCGCGGAGGCCAGCTCTTCGGCGAGGGCCTGCACGGTATCGGCTTGAAGGAGGTGAAGGAACATATAGCAGTTATTTATTATTATTCTCTATAACGTTATCAATCTGCAAAGATACAAAAAATCCTGCAATCTTTAGTATAATACTTTGTTAAGGAACAGGGCATTTCCGGGGACGGATTCGCCCGCATCGCTGCGGGAACCGCTCTCTATGAGCTCCGCAATCCATTCCGGCCGGTGTTTTCCCCGGCCGATTTCGATTAGCGACCCCACCGTAGCGCGCACCATGTTCCGTAAGAAACGGTCTGCGGCAATCCGAAAATACCAATACTCTTCTGCTCCTGCGGAAGGTACTATTTCGCAAATCGCCTCCGCTTCGCTCCGGCCCCTCCCACTGCCTGCGGCAGCGGGCCCCTCCCTCTTACACGGCCGAGGGTGGCCATGGATTTGCGAAACAGTACCTTCCTCCGGAGACATGATTTGGATGTGAGAAGGGGTGTACGGGGCCCAGAAGGCATCGAAGACTGTGCAGATGGAGGTTTTGTTGTCTCCGCCGGTCTTTTCGAAGCAGGAGAAATCGTGGGTTCCCAGGAGGTACTGACAGGCCCGGTTCATGGCGTCGAAGTCCAGTTCCGGATAGCCGCACTGCCAGGAGTAAGCGGCTACGAAAGGGTCTTTCTGCCTGTGTATGAAGTACGTATATTCGCGTCTTCTGGCGCTGAAGCGGGCGTGTAGATCTTCGGGTACGGGAGCCACGCTGTGGACCACTATGCTGCGGGGTAGCATGGCATTTAATTTGTAGCATAAGTCCGATTGCCCGAAGGGCAGTTCTCCGTCCAGGTCAAAGTGAGCCACATAGTTCACGGCGTTCACGGCGGTGTCTGTCCGGCCGGCCCCGGTAACAGCTACGGGCCGGTTCAGGAGACGGGACAGGGTCCCCTCCAGGCTTGCTTGCACAGACGGCGCATTGGGCTGGACCTGCCACCCGCAAAAGGCCGATCCGTCGTATGAGAGGCAGAGGAAATAACGCATATGCAAATGTAACAATTTATATGGAAAGCGTAAACATTCGTGAATTAAACGAGCGAATCCAAAAAGAAAGTTCCTTCGTGGACCTGCTCACCCTGGAGATGGGTAAAGTGATCGTAGGACAGAAACATCTGGTAGACAACCTGCTCATCGGCCTGCTTTCCGGCGGCCACATCCTGCTGGAAGGCGTTCCCGGCCTGGCCAAGACCTTGGCCATCAATACCCTGGCACAGGCGGTGGATGCCAAATTCAGCCGCATCCAGTTCACCCCGGACCTGCTTCCGGCCGATGTGGTGGGTACCCTGGTATACTCCCAGAAGAAAGAGAGCTTCGAAGTGCACAAGGGCCCCATCTTCGCCAATTTCGTGCTGGCCGATGAAATCAACCGTTCCCCGGCAAAGGTGCAGAGCGCCCTGCTGGAAGCCATGCAGGAAAAGCAGGTGACCATCGGCGAGAATACCTATCAGCTGCCGCAGCCTTTCCTGGTGATGGCCACCCAGAACCCCATCGAGCAGGAAGGCACTTATCCGCTGCCGGAGGCCCAGGTGGACCGTTTCATGCTCAAGGTGGTGGTCTCCTATCCCAAGAAGGAGGAGGAGCGCCTCATTATCCGGATGAACAATGCCGGGGAATTCCCCAAAGCCAATGCGGTGGTAACCCCGCAGGACATCATCCGCGCCCGCGAGGTGGTACGGGATGTTTATATGGACGAGAAGATCGAGCGTTACATAGTGGACATCGTGTATGCCACCCGTACACCGGAAGAATATGGCCTGCAGGAACTTAAGAACTTCATTTCCTATGGCGCCTCCCCGCGTGCAAGTATTTCGCTGTCACTCGCTTCCAAGGCCTATGCCTTCATCAAGCGCCGCGGCTACGTGATTCCGGAAGACGTGCGCGCCGTGTGCAACGAGGTCCTGCGCCACCGTATCGGCCTAACCTATGAGGCCGAGGCCGAGAACGTTACGCCCGAGCAGATTATAGAAAAGGTAATCAACGCGGTTATCGTCCCGTAATGACACCCGAAGAACTCATAAAGAAAGTCCGCAAGATCGAGATCAAGACCAAGGCGCTTTCCCACCAGATCTTCGCCGGCGAATACCATTCCGCGTTCAAGGGACGCGGTATGGCATTCAGCGAGGTGCGGGAGTATCAGTGGGGAGACGACGTGCGCAACATGGACTGGAACGTGACCGCCCGGATGAACGCCCCTTATGTGAAGGTGTTCGAAGAGGAGCGGGAACTCACGGTGGTGCTGCTGGTGGACATCTCGCGCTCCGGACTCTTTGGAACGGCCGTGAAGACCAAGCGGGAGCAGATTGCGGAGATTGCCGCCACCCTGGCCTTCAGCGCCATCCTTAACAACGATAAGGTGGGCTGCATCCTGTTCAGCGACCGTGTGGAGAAATTCATCCCGCCGGCAAAGGGCCGGACCCATTTCCTGCACATTATCCGGGAAATCCTGGAGTATGAGCCGCAGCACGACGGAACGGATATAGGCGAAGCCCTCCGCTAC
>JAEEQF010000097.1 GCA_016285175.1 Bacteroidales bacterium | reverse complement strand
CAGGGGTGAACTGCACCTTGTAGTCGCCTTCTGCAAGCTTGATGTCGGAACCGGGCTGCGTTGCGGTGAACGGAACGCCCAGCTCGGGCTCGAAGCCGTCCGCTGCGCCGTAGGTGTTCTCGTCGGCCCAGGAGTAGTCGTAGCGGATCTTGAAGCCGCCGTTGATCTTTACCACATCACTGGTCCAGACACCGTTCTTCTCGCTCATGGCGAAGTCCGTGTTCCATTCGGTACCGTTGATCATACCGATCAGCGAATACACGGCCACGTGCTCCTCGATGAGGATGGTCTTGGCTGCATAGTCGTAGGTGACGTCAAATACGCCGTCCTTGCCAATCTGGATGTTCTTGTCACCAGCCTCGAAAGCCTTGCCCAGTTCGGGCTTGTAAACACCGTAAGGATTGTCGGCGCTGATGGTGCTGGTGGAGTTCTCCTCAGGACCACCCACGCTCTTGGCCCAGTCGTGGTCGGCGCGGATCTTGAACTCGTCGGAAGCCGACACTTTCACGCTGCGGATCATCCAGGTGTCGCCGGAAGTGTTGCTCATATCGAAGTCCGTATCCCAGCCGGTACCGTTCAGGGTGCCGATGAGGGACCACATCTTGGGCTTGTCTTCCGGCTCCGGAGGTGCGGGCTGTTCAACAGCGATGGAAGCGATGATCTTGGCGGTAGCGTTCTCCGGATCCAGGATAAGGTCATAGACACCGTCCTCGGTGATCTTGATGTTGCCACCGTCCTGGCTCACGGCGAATTCCTCGCCCAGGGTGTAGGAGCTCACGCCTTCGGCATAACCGAAGTTCACGGCCCAGTCGGCATCCTTGCGGAACTTCCACTCGGTGTCGGCGGTGAAGGCGACGGCCTTGGCCACGTGCAGGGTACCGTTGGTAACCATTTCCACGTCTCCGCCCCAGCTGTTGAAGGAACCGATTACGCTCCAAGGACTTACATCCTTATAAGCGGCATACGGGTCGATGGTCACGGCCTGGGTCTTGATAATCTTGGCCGTAGCGTTGGCAGGATCCAGGAACAGGTCGTAGGCGCCGGATTCGGCAATCACGATGTTGCCGCCGTCCTGGCTCACGGCGAATTCCTCGCCCAGGGTGTAGGAGCTCACGCCTTCGGCATAACCGAAGTTGGTGCCCCAGTCGGCGTCCTTGCGGAACTTGAATTCGTCACCGGCAGCCAGGGTGATGTTCTTGGCCACGTGCAGGGTACCGTTGGTAACCATTTCCACGTCTCCGCCCCAGCTGTTGAAGGAACCGATTACGCTCCAAGGACTTACATCCTTATAAGCGGCATACGGGTCCGTCTGGCCGGCTACGGATTCAATGATCTTGGCGGTCTGTCCGGCAACGTCCACAATCATGTCGTAAACGCCTTCCTCGGCAATCACGATGTTGGCGCCGCCGGGTGCCAGGGCAAATTCCTCACCCAGGGTGTAGGAGCTCACGCCCTCGGCATAGCCCAGGTTCTCGTCCCAGGAGGAATCCTTACGGAACTTCACTTCCGTGCCGGCTTCCAGCTTGACGCCCTTCACTACGTGCAGGGTACCGTTGGTCCACATTTCAACGTCCGGATCGGAACCCCAGTTGTTGAAGGAACCTACCAGGCCCCAAGGGCTCTTTTCGGTATAACGGGCATACGGATCTCCGGTGGGGAGGAAGATTTCATAGTCGGGAATGCTCACAGTCCCGGCGGATTCTACGAAACCGTTCCTGCGGTTGTCGCGGGCCACTTCCTGCATGGAAGCACGGATGCCCATTTCCAGGGAAACGTGGGAGCCTTCGGAATAACCCATGCCCATCAGTGTCTTGGACAGGTTGGCTACGGTTATCACAATTTTGCCCTCTTTCACGCTGGAAGGGATAACCACTTCCACGTCTTCGCCATTGATCTTTTTAAGGATGACGGAATGGTTCACCGGCATGTTCTTGTTGAAGTCCTGGCCGAAGGAACCCGGAGTAAAGTCTATGGTAACATCATCGTCCGTTACCACGAAGGACTGCAGCACGGGAGCCGATGCCTTGGAGGCGTCGAACATGGCCAGCTGCTCCTGGACGCAGGATACGGCAAAGATGGCCAGTAAACCTGCAGAAAGGATGGATAATATTTTCTTCATAAGGCAGATCATCTATTAATATCCGGGGTTCTGCTGAAGGTTGGAGTTGGCCAGGCGGTCGCTGTCGGGAATCGGGAACAGTACACGGTAGCTGTCCACATCCCGGCCGTCCTTGGTTTCACCCTTCCACTGCCAGGTATAACCGGAAGTGAATTTGCCAAAACGGATGAGGTCGTTGCGGCGCCAGCACTCCTGATAGAGTTCGCGGGCACGCTCGTCCAGGATTTCATCCAGTGAGAGATTGCTTACGGGAGCCAGTCCGGCACGCGCGCGCACGGCATTGAAGGCACCGAGGCCGTCAATGGAAGCGCCACGGGCCTGGCATTCGGCTGCCATCAGAAGCACGTCGGCATAACGCATGAGCGGGAAGTCGGTATCCACAAAGCCCAGTTCCTTGCCGTAGCCACCATCGCTGGTGCGGTTGCGGAACTTCATGAAAGCCATGCCGTTGGTGAATTCACCCACATCGTCGATGTCGGCCTGCTGGGTCTCCGTGTAGAAGAGCTTGCGGGCGTCGTCGTCGGAGAATTTGTTGTAGAATTCAGGGGTCATGCGGAGACCGCCCCAGCCGGAGGAGATACCCATCACGTCCGGGTCCATGGCACCGCCGGTAGAGGCGAAGATGAGGTAGTTGGTAACACCATAGCTCTGGGTGTAAAGACCGTCCTGCTGGATGGCGAAGATAATCTCATCGGTGCACTTGTCGTTGTCGGCGAGGAACAGCTCCTGGTAGGGGCTGTACACGCCGGCCGATGTGGTGTGCAGGCTGTAGCCGTCACCCATCAGGCTGGTGAGGATGGTAGCGCAGTCATTCCAGCGGGCGGTACCGGTGAACACTTCGGCGTTCAGGTAAAGCTTGGCCAGCAGGAACTTGGCGACACCCATGCTCACGTGGCCGGGAACAACGCTGCTCTTGCCGGGAAGATTACCGGCGGCGATGATTTCCTTGAGCTCCTTTTCCAGCCACTCAAACAGGGCGGCGCGGGAAATCTGCTCGGGATTCACGCCCACGATGTCCTCATCGGTGGCGAACGGAACGTTCCCGAAGCAGTCCAGGGCATGGTAATAGGCGATGGCGCGGAGAACGCGGGCCTCGTCGATGTAACGGGACACGGTCGTGGCGTCGAAATCTACTTTCTTGACTTCGCGGATGAACTCGTTGGCACTGGCCACCTGCATGAGGATGCGGGAATAGAACGCATAGATGAAGGTGTCGTCCGTGGTCCAGTTCATATAGTGGAAGTTCTTGATGGTCTGGTCGTTCCAGCCGCAGAGGCTCTCATCGGTGGTGAGTTCCTCGTGGTGGTACAGACCGCGGATGTACTGCGAAGCGCCACCGTCCAGGCCGGAAATGGAGGGACCTCCGTTGGGGCCGTAGTAACCGGAAGTGGCAAAACCAAGATAGACACCGGAAATGTAGGAATCAAGGGCGGCCTGGGAGGTGAGCACCTTGTCCACGGTGTTGGCGTTGGGGTCGATCGGCGTTACATTCAGATCACCCACGCAGGCAGTCATTACTGCGGAAGCAGCAAGGATACCAAGGATATTTTTGATGGTTTTCATTTTCGTAACGCGGTTTAGAAGTTAAACTTGACACCCACCACGTAGGTTCTGGGGCGCGGATACATCGTGCCGTCGATACCGCCGTATACTTCCGGGTCGATTCCCGTGTACTTGGTGAGGGTGACGATATTCTGGACAGTACCGAAGATGTTGAGGGTACCTTCGCGATCCTGGCCTTTGAAGACATGGGGGAAGGTGTAACCCAGGGTGAAGTTGTCCAGCTTGAGGAAGGAACCGTCCTGCAGATAGTAGTCGCTCAGGTACTGGGCCTGGGTGAACATGGACTTGGGAGCGGAGGAGACGCGGTTGCTCACGAACTGGTTGGTCCAGAGGTCGGCCAGCATTTCCGTATCGGAAGCCACGTTGTTGTATACCCAGTTGCCGATGGAGGCGTGACCGGAGAGGGCTGCCGTCCAGTTCTTGTAGTTGAAGGTGGTGTTGAAACCGAAGGTGAAATCGGCATCGGCATGGTGACCCATGTACTTGTCGTCGGCATTGATCTGGCCGTCGTTGTTGCGGTCCACATATACGCCGTTGATTGGGTTGCCCTCCTTGTCGTACACCTGCTGGTACAGGTAGAAGGTACGCATGGGATAGTTCACCTGGATCATCTGCACGTTGTTACCGGTACCGCCGGAGATACCGCCGGTCTCGATGCCGGTAGCGTTCTCGTCGGAAGCGGTGAGCTTGGTGACGACGTTCTTGTTGTAGGCCATGTTGACGCCGAAGGTCCAGCTGGCGTCGCGGGTTTCCACCAGTACGCTGTTCAAATCCACTTCCACACCCATGTTGGTCATGGAACCGATGTTGGTGTTCAGGTAGTTGGTAAGGTTGGAAAGGCCCGGAACCGGGATGTAGTTGAGGATGTCGCGGGTATCGCGCTTGTACACATCCACGCTGGCGGTGAGGCGGTCGCCGATGAAACCGAAGTCCATACCGGCATTGTAAGTGGTGGTGGTCTCCCACTTCAGGTTGGCGCTGTAACCCAGGGCCACGACCGGAGCGGAATAGTTCTCACCGTTCACAAAGTAATAGGAACCCGGCGTATTGATGGACAGGAACTGGGCGAAGGTATCGTAGTAGCCGCCCACTTCCTGCTGACCGGTTTCACCCCAGGACAGACGCAGCTTGAGGGTGGAGATGGGATCGAAGTTCTTGAGGAAGCTTTCGTTCTTGATGTTCCAACCCAGGGCTACAGACGGGAAAATACCCCATTTGTTGTTCTGGAAACGGGAAGTACCATCGGCACGGATCGTTGCGGTAATGAGGTATCTGCCGTCAAAGTCGTAGTTGGCACGGCCGAAGAAGGAGATGAGGTAAAGCTCACCCTTGCCTTCACCGTTGCTCATTTCCAGGCCGTCGGAAAGACGGAGCTTGCGGTTGTGGTTGTTGCTCCAGAAGTGCTGCCAGGAATAACCGGCCATCAGGTCCACAAAGTGCTTGCCCAGGTTCTTGCTGTAATCGGCATAGAACTCCAGGGTGGTGTTCCGGCGGATGTAGTCGTAATTCTCGCGGGAACCGCCGCCGGATTCGGTGGTGCTGTGGATGGAGGCTTCGGAATTCTGGGCCTGGGCGCGGAATCCGTTGGACTTGGCCCAGTCGATACCCAGGTTCAGGTTCAGACGCAGGTCTTCGAATCCGTGGATCTTATAGTCGAACTGGGAATTGCCGATGAAGCGGAGGGTGTTGGCGTAGTCGCGGCTGGCCTCCAGCAGGGCTACCGGGTTAAGGGTGGCCATGGTGTTGGGGTTGCCGGCTGCGTCAATCCATGCAGTGTAACCGTTGATGCCGTTGGGATCGTACACAGGCTTGGTGGGATCGTAGTGGTTGGCTCCGCCGATGGCACCCTGGTTGGCATAAACGTTATAGGCGTAGGAAGCCTTGCCGTTCAGGTTCACCGTGAGGTGGTTGTCGAAGAAGGTGGGAGCCAGGTTCAGGGCCAGGGTAAGACGGTCCATGCTAGAACCCTTGAGGGTACCGTTCTGTACCGTCATACCGCCGGAAACGCGGTAAGGCAGCCAGCTGCCGGCCTTTCCGTTAACGCTCAGGTTGGCGTCCACGGAAGGGGCGATGCGGTAGATCTCTTTCTGCCAGTCCGTGTTGGTATTGCCCAGGGCAGCCTCGGCGGCCGAGAAGGGGCCGTAGAAGTCCTGGATGAGGGAACGGATACCGTTGGCGTCCAGGAGGCTGTTGTACTTGGCGATGGTGTTCACGGAAGCGGTGAGGTCGGCTGCTACGTGCGGAGCGCCCGTTGCGGTCTTGGAGCCCTTCTTGGTGGTGATCACGATAACACCGTTGGATGCGCGGGAACCGTAGATGGCGGTTGCCGAAGCGTCCTTGAGGACAGAGAAGCTCTCAATGTCTTCCGGGTTGATGGAAGAGAGCGGGTCCGAGAGGCCGCCCACACCGTCGTTGGACACGGGCAGGCCGTCAATCACATACAACGGATCGTTGGAAGCGTTGATGGAGGAGCCGCCACGGATACGGACGGTGGCACCGGAGCCCGGCATACCGGAACCGGCGGTAACCACCACACCGGCGCTCTTGCCTCGCATGAGGTCTGCCGGGGAGGTGATGACACCCTTGTTCACTTCGTCGGCTTTAACCGTGGAGACGGAACCGGTGAGGTCGCTCTTCTTCACGGTACCGTAACCGATCAC
This sequence comes from Bacteroidales bacterium, assembly GCA_016285175.1. GTDB lineage: Bacteria > Bacteroidota > Bacteroidia > Bacteroidales > UBA932 > Cryptobacteroides. The sequence continues at coordinate 985 of JAEEQF010000097.1, read as the reverse complement.
CACTACCTCGTCCAGGAAGGCTGTGTCTTCCTGCAGGAGGATGGTGGCCGGAAGGGCCGATGCTGTAAAGGTTTGAGTGGCGTACCCGATGCAGGAGATCTCGATCACCGCATTGGGACCGGAAACGGTGAGTACGAAGTCACCGTCGAGCCCGGTGGACGTACCGTTGGTAGTCCCCTGCTCCACCACGGCGGCACCGATGACGGGCCCCATGGCGTCTTCCACTACACCTTTAACCTGGTATCCGCCCTGGGCGAATACCGTCGTGCAGGCTGCCAGCAGCACTGCGATTAAGGTTAAAATCCTTTTCATTTAGCGTGTAGTTAGTTAATATATTAGAATTAATGAGTTTTCCGGGTATTGATGAAATAGACGCAGCAGGCGCCCATCACCAGATACACACCGGCCATCAGGAGCATGGCCGGCTGGCTGTCCCCCACCAGGCGCAGGACGGCGCCGCCCGTTGCGGCGGCCACTATCTGCGGCAGGCAGATGGTGCAGTTGAACAGGCCCAGGTAGCTGCCCATGTACGGACTGCCTTCCAGTGCGTTGGTGAGCAGCGAGAACGGCAGGGCGAGCATGGCGGCCCAGGCAAAGCCGATGAGGAAGTAACTGGCGAAGAGGGCCCACTGGTTGTGGATGAACATCACCGAGGCAAAGCCCACGGCGCCGATCAGGAGGCTCACCACATAGGCCGTGCGGATGTTCTTGAAACGCGGGATAATGGTGGCCCAGAGGATGGAACCGACGGCCTGGACGGCGAACAGGACGCCCACCCAGTTGCCTGCGGCCTGGTATTCGGCCGTTGCGGTTGCGCCTTCCAAGGCGGCATCCACACCCCAGCAGTTGAGGGCGATGGCGCCGTTGGTGTAGTTCCACATGTACAGGAAGGCGGCCCAGCAGAAGAACTGCACCAGACCCACCGTCCAGAAGGCCTCGGGGGCCTTTTTTAGCAGCTGGAACAGGCCTTCACCCTTCTTTTCCT
>JAEEQF010000096.1 GCA_016285175.1 Bacteroidales bacterium | reverse complement strand
GCTGGTCCTGCTTGCAGGTATCAGTCCTGTATCGGCCCAGAAAAAGGAGTCCCGCAAGAGCCTGGAGACGCAGATTTCCAAGATCGAGAAGGATATCGAGCTGTTGAACAACAAGCTCAAGGACAACAGCCGCAGCAGCCAGCAGGCCCTTTCCAGCCTCACGCTGGTGCAGGGGAAGGTGGCCTCCCGGGAAAAACTCATTGCCGAATGTGACCGCACCATCCGGGTGCTGGACGACTCAATAGGGGTGTGCCAGAAGGAACTGGACCGCCTTCAGGCCCGCTACGACACGCTTTCCCTCTACTACAACCGCCTGGTGCGCAATGCCTATAAGAACCGCGACAGCCGCATGTGGTACATGTACGTGCTCTCCAGTGAGTCCATGGGCCAGGCCCTGCGCCGCTTTGGCTATCTGCGCCGTTTTGCCTCCCAGATGAGCGACCAGGCCCAGCGCATCCAGGAAACGGAGGCGGAACTGGAAGTGGAGCGGGAACGCCTCACCGGCCTCAAGGAAGAGGCGGCCGATCTGCGGAGCAAGACCGTCCAGGAGCGCGCAAAGCTGCAGGACGAGGAAGCGGAGGCGGCCCGCATGGTGAGCCAGCTCAAGAAGGACCGCAACAAATACCAGCAGCAGCTGCAGGAAAAGAACAGGCAGAAACAGGCCCTGAACAGGAAGATAGCAGAGATTATCCGGGCCGAACAGGAAGCTGCCAGGAAGGCCGCTTCCGGCGGAAAGAAAGGCTCCGGTTCTTCGTCATCGTCTTCCAAGACCACTTCCACGGCGGTGGACTCCAAGCTGGCCAACGAATTTGCGTCCAACAAGGGCAAACTTCCCTGGCCGGTGGAGGGTGTGATCGTAGACCGTTTCGGTAAGCACAAGCATCCCGTCTACGAGAATGTGGAAATGCAGAACGACGGCGTTACCCTCACCGTCAAGCGGGGCGCCCAGGCCAAGGTTGTGTTCAACGGCACCGTTACCCGCATCTTCGTGATGCCCGGCTACAACCAGTGCGTGCTGGTAAGCCACGGGAACTACTACACCATGTATACCATGCTCAAGACCGTTTCCGTGAAGCTGAACCAGAAAGTGTCCACCGGCGATGTAATCGGCACGGTAGACACCATCGGCGGCGAAGACCAGTTCCACTTCGAGCTGTGGAAAGACGTGGAGCCCCAGAATCCGGAATCCTGGTTAAGGCGGTAAGGTGTCACGGCAATAATCTTGGGAGAGGTGGGTCTTTCGGCCCGGGGACCTCTCCCACGTAATCGTTGTTCCAGCAAGCTCTAAGGCATAATTAATGGGAGAGGTATGGCCAGTCTGGCACCCACCTCTCCCAAAACAGCCTTGCATCAAACCAGTTACAGTGTGACGCTTACCGTAGCGGCTCCAGGGGAACGGTGCCGGGGATGTCGTCCACGGGCGGGGCGCCGTGGAGGTAGATGATGCGCTGGTTGGGGCTGCCGCGGAACAGGAGGTCCGTGTCCCGCTGCTCCAGGATGAAAGGACCGTCCACCAGCACATCCAGATACGGCAGCATGGCGGCCATCGTCTCATCGGCCTGCACTTCCTCGTAGGTGAATCCCGTCCAGCACCAGATGGTCTTGGCGGTCTCTTCCTTGATGCGCCGGGCCAGTTCCGTGAAGGCCGGGGCCTGGTACATGGGGTCGCCGCCGGAGAAAGTTACGTTGGACATGCTGTCGGCCTTGATGAGCGAGAGCAGGTCCTCCACATCCATCCATTTGCCCGCCTGGAAATCCCAGCTCTGCGGGTTGTGACAGCCCTTGCAGGCGTGGCGGCAGCCCGCACAATAAATGGCCGTCCGGAAACCGGGTCCGTCGGCCATTGTCTGTTCCAGGATATCTAAGACCCGGATTTTCATTACTTGTGGATCACTCTGTCCTTGAGCTCCGCCAGCTTGCCGGAGTTCCAGCGGTCCGTGGTACCCACCAGGTAGCCGGTGATGCGCTGCAGGGTGTCAATGTGGTGACCGTGGCAGTGCGGGCATTCCTTGAGGTCCTTTTCGGCATTCTCGAAGCCGCAGTCCAGGCAGCGGTTGCGGTTGTGGTTCACGGAGCCGTAGCCAATGTCGTACTTGTCCATCAGGTCCACGATCTGCATGATGGCCTCCGGGTTGTGGGTGGCGTCGCCGTCAATTTCCACATAGAAGATGTGGCCGGCGTTCTCGTACTTGTGGTACGGGCCTTCAATCCTGGCCTTGTGCTCCGGCGAGCAGTGATAGTACACCGGAATGTGGCTGGAGTTGGTGTAGTAGTCCTTGTCCGTGATGCCGGGCAGCACGCCGAAGGTCTTCTTGTCCCGCTTGGTGAACTTGCCGGAGAGGCCTTCCGCCGGGGTGGCCAGGAAGGTGTAGTTGTGCTGGTAAGTTTCGGCAAAGCCATCTATGCGCTTGGCCATGTGGGAGATGATCCTCAGACCCAGCTCCTGTGCTTCCTCGCTTTCCCCGTGGTGCTTGCCGATGAGGGCGATCAGGCATTCGGCCAGGCCGATGAAGCCGATGGAGAGGGTGCCCTGGTTGATGACGGATTCGATGCTGTCGTTGTCGTCCAGCTTCTCGCTGCCCATCCACAGGCCGTTCATCAGCAGCGGGAACTGCTTCTTGAGGGCGGTCTTCTGGAACTCGTAACGCTCATTGAGCTGACGGGCGCTGATGTCCAGGGCCCAGTCCAGCTTCTGGAAGAACTTCTTGATGCGCTCTTCCCGGTCCGCTTCCTCGTTCATGGCTTCGATGGCCAGTTTCACGATATTGATGGTGGTGAAGCTCAGGTTACCGCGGCCGATGGAGGTCTTGGGCCCGAAACGGTTGGCATACACGCGGGTGCGGCAGCCCATCGTGGCCACCTCGTGGATGTAGCGCTTGGGGTCGTCGGCCTTCCAGGCGTCGTCCTGGTTGAAGCTGGCGTCCAGGTTCAGGAAGTTGGGGAAGAAACGACGGGCCGATACCTTGCAGGCGAACTTGTAAAGGTCGTAGTTGGGATCTTCCGGCAGGTAGCTCACGCCCCGCTTCTTCTTCCAGATCTGGATGGGGAAGATGGCGGTGGAGCCGTTGCCCACGCCCTGGTAGGTGGTGTTGAGGATTTCCCGGATGACGCAGCGTCCTTCGGCCGATGTGTCCGTGCCGTAGTTGATGGAGGAGAACACCACCTGGTTGCCGCCGCGGCTGTGGATGGTGTTCATGTTGTGCACGAACGCCTCCATGGCCTGGTGCACGCGGCCCACCGTCTGGTTGATGGCGTGCTGGAAGGCGCGCTCCTTGCCCTGCAGGCCGATGAGGTCACGCTTGAGGTAGTCGTCAATCTTGGCCGATTTGAGTTCGCTGTAGTCCTGGTTCTCCAGCTCGCTCACCTTGTCGATCTCTTCCTCGAAGGTCTTGTGCACATAAGGGGCCAGGTAGAAGTCGAAGGCGGGGATGGCCTGGCCGCCGTGCATCTCGTTCTGAGCGGTTTCCATGGAGATGCAGGCCAGTACGCTGGCGGTTTCGATGCGCTTGGCGGGACGGGACTCGCCGTGACCGGCCTTGAGGCCGTGCTCCAGGATCTGGTCCAGCGGATGCTGGATGCAGGTGAGGCTCTTGGTGGGATAGTAGTCCTTGTCGTGGATGTGGATGTAGTTGCCCATCACGGCTTCGCGCACAGGGTCGCTTAGCAGGCTCTCGTCCACATAGCTCTTGGTGGCTTCCGAGGCGAACTTCATCATCATGCCGGCCGGGGTATCGGCATTCATATTGGCATTCTCCCGGGTGATGTCGTTCACCTGGGCGTCGATGATGGTCTGGAAGATTTCGTTGCTCTTCGCCTTGCGGGCGATGTTGCGTTTATTGCGGTAACGGATGTACTCTTTGGCCACTTCCTGGCGGGGGCTGTTCATGAGGTGGTTCTCCACCACGTCCTGGATTTCCTCCACTGTCATTTCCTCCTTGTCCAGCTGGGAGATGGCATGGGCGATCTGGGCGGCAAGCACGATGTCTTCTCCACCTTCGGTTACGTTCATGGCCTTGAGGATAGCGGCGACAATCTTCTGATTGTTGAAATCTACGCGGCGTCCGTCGCGTTTGAGTACACGTTTAACCATTTGTTCAGGTCGGTTAGAGGGGTACCGGCTGTGGTAGGCCGGTTACCGTGAGGTTTATGTTTCAAGTGTGTGCAGACCAAGACTGCGGGAACAAATATAGCGGATAAAGTGTGACTTTAGCACGCTTTTTCCGGAAAAAGTTATCAACAAAAACGCTGGCAACTTGTTAATTCATTGATTAACAAATCGCCAGCTAATTTTTCAATTTGGAATTATTCCAAATAGTAACTTGTGTGTTTCTTTTTGGGAAGGGTTTTCAACAAGGGGGCGATTCAGTCCCCTACCACCCAGACCAGCACGTGGCGGTCGAAGGTCATATACTCAAGGTCGAACTCTTCTTCATCCTCGTCTTTGTCGATGAAGGTGGCTTCCAGCTCGCCTTCCCCGCGGAGGCGGAAGCGCTCCACCTCGATCTGCTCGGCAAAGTTCACGTTATATCGGCTAAGCAGCTTGAAGATGGCCTCTTTGGCGCACCAGTAGATGGCCAGCTGCTCGTTGCGCTTGTCTTCCTCCAGGTCCTCAATCTCATCTTCCGAAAGCGCCTTCTTTTCCACGGCCGAGAAATCCCGGTCCAGGGATTCTACGTCTATGCCGCAGTCGTTTTCATCGTGCAGGATGACGGCTACGTATTTTTCCGTATGGGTGATGGAGATGTTGACGGGGTTGTTCTCCAGGTACGGCTTGCCGTTGTCGTGATGGCTCAGGTACACCTTCTCTTCAAGGAGGGTGTTCAAAAGGGCCCGGACGGCCAGCCGCTGCTTGCGCATGCTTTCGCTGCGGATGAACGAGATCTCTTCCATCTCGTCCGTGGGGGTGGAACTGAGTTCAATGAGCTCCTGTTCCGTCTCCGTGATTTGCCACACACCTATTGTGGCTTCGTTTTCCAGTTTCTTCTTTAAATAAAGTCCCATTATAAGGTTTGGTTGAACGACAATACGGAAGCCACCGCATGCACCCGGTGCACCGGCTTATGGTTATAATAAGTAGGGGATAGTCGCGACAGAGGGTCGTCTTTTTTCACCTGACTGGGAGGCTCCATTTCAATCGTTACAATTTACGATGCAAAGATAATTCATTTTTCACAATAACAAGCAATTCTTTGGGAGGAAATTGCTATCTTTGTAGACCCAAACGGAAATAGTAATATTTTAAAACAAATAGTTATGAAATTCCTTACTGATGAAAAGCTCCTGATTGTAGGCGCTGCCGGAATGATTGGTTCCAACATGGTCCAAACCGCCTGCATGCTGGGCCTCACCCCCAACATCTGCCTGTACGATATCTTTGAGCCGGGCCTCAAGGGCGTCCTGGCCGAGATGGACCACTGCGCATTCCCGGATGTGAACCTCACCGCCACCATCGATCCGGCCGAGGCCTTCAAGGATGCCAAGTACATCATTTCCTCCGGCGGTGCACCCCGCAAGGAAGGCATGACCCGTGAGGACCTCCTCAAGGGCAACTGCCAGATTGCCGCCGAATTCGGCGAGAACATCGAGAAGTACTGCCCGGACGTAAAGTTCGTGGTGGTTATCTTCAACCCGGCCGATGTCACCGCCCTCACCGCTCTCATCCGTTCCGGCCTGAAGCCGGAGAAGCTCACCTCCCTGGCCGCCCTGGACAGCACCCGTCTGCAGGAAGCCCTGGCCCAGGAGTTCGGCGTACAGCAGTGCAAGGTTACCGGCGCCCACACCTATGGCGGTCACGGTGAAGCCATGGCCGTATTCGCCTCCCAGGTGAAGATTGACGGCAAGCCCCTCGCCGAAATGGGCCTTTCCGCCGAACGTTTCGCCGAAATCAAGCACAACACCATCCAGGGTGGTTCCAACATCATCAAACTCCGTGGCCGCAGCTCCTTCCAGAGCCCGGCATACCAGGCCGTGAAGATGATCGAGGCTGCCATGGGCGGCGAGAAGTTCACCTGGCCCGCCGGCACCTATGTGAACAACGAGAAGTTCCAGCACGTGATGATGGCTATGCCCACCGTAATCGACGCCACCGGCTGCCACTACACCAACCCGGTTGGCACCGAGGAAGAAATGGCTGCCCTCCAGGCCTCCTATGAGCACCTGGTCAAGATGCGTGACGAGATTGTGGAACTGGGTATCGTTCCCGCCGTGGCCGACTGGGGCAAGGAGAATCCCAACCTGTAGTCTGTCTCAGTACAGAAAATACAGCAAAACATGACCAAGATTGTTCTTCGGAGCAGTCTTGGTCTTATTTTAGGCTTTAAACGTGACTTAGATCGTCACCAGTGACAATCTTGGTCAAGAAAACGGGCCAAAATGTGACTTAGATCGGCCAGATAAGCAGGCCCAGCCGATAGGCGGCAAAACCGAATACCCAGGCCACCAAGATGGTATACAGACACAGGAGAATGGCCCAGCGCCATTTTCCTGTTTCGTTTTTAATGGCCACGAAGGTGGCGATGCAGGGGAAGTACAGCAGCACGAATACCATGAAGGCCAGGGCGGCTGCGGTGGGGACGGTGGCTTTCAGGGCTGCCTGGAGCTGGGTGTCGTCCTCGTTACCCATGCCCTCATAGGCTTCGCCGTCCTGGGCATACATCACGCCCATGGTGCTGATTACCAGTTCCTTGGCTCCCACGCCGGCCAGCAGGCCAACGTCCATCTTCCAGTTGAATCCCATCGGCTCCATGGCGGGCTCAATGGCCTTGCCCAGCATGCCGATATAGGAATGCTCCTGCTGATAAGCGGCGCTCTGCTCCTGGTGCCGAGGGAAGTAGCCCAGGAACCAGATGGCTACGGAGAAGATGAGGATGGTGGTTGCCATCTTTTCCAGATACTGCTTTCCTTTTTCCCAGGTATGGCGCCAGATGGCTTTCCCGGTGGGGACGCGATACGGCGGCAGTTCCATCACGAACGGCAGGTCGTCGTCCTTCACGAATTTGCTCAGGACAAGGGCGCTTAGGATGGCCAGGACTACGCCCAGCAGGTAGATTCCCAATAGCGCCGTGGCGGGACTTCCCGGAAAGAAAGCCCCGGCGAAGAGTACGAAGATGGGTAACCGGCCCGCGCAGGACATGAACGGAATGATGGCTATGGTCACCAGGCGGCTTTTCCGGCTCTCGATGCTGCGCGTTGCCATAATGGCCGGTACGTTGCAGCCGAAGCCCATTACCATGGGAATGAAACTTTTCCCGTGCAGGCCGATCTTGTGCATGAGCTTGTCCACGATGAACGCCGCCCGCGCCATGTAGCCGCTGTCTTCCATGATGGAGATGAAGAAATACAGGATCATGATGTTG
>JAEEQF010000011.1 GCA_016285175.1 Bacteroidales bacterium | reverse complement strand
CGGCTCGTCACATCCTGGGGCTGGAGCAGGTTCCAAGGGTTCGGCTGTTCGCCGATTAAAGTGGCACGCGAGCTGGGTTCAGAACGTCGTGAGACAGTTCGGTCTCTATCTGTTGTGGGCGTTGGAAAACTGCGAAGGACTGACCTTAGTACGAGAGGACCGGGTCGGACCAACCTCTGGCATACCGGTTGTGGCGCCAGCTGCACCGCCGGGTATCCACGTTGGGTCAGGATAAGCGCTGAAAGCATCTAAGCGCGAAGCCGTCTTCAAGATGAGTTTTCCCTTGAGGGTCGTGGGAGACTACCACGTTGATAGGCAGGATGTGTAAGGTCGGCGACGGCCTCAGCAGACCTGTACTAATTGCCCGAGAGACTTTCTCTAGAGAAAGATAAGCCAAAAGAAAAAGCGAGAAGTCTATCGAAGGCTTCCTTGAAATATTCTCTCAAGTACTATATTGCCGTGGCTATAGCGGTGAGGAACCACCTCTTCCCATTCCGAACAGAGAAGTTAAGCTCACCATCGCCGATGGTACTGACCCACCAGTTGGGAGAGTAGGTAGCTGCGGTTCTTCGAGAGCCCTGACATCACACGATGTTGGGGCTCTTTTTTTTGAAAGGCTGTAGCCTCTGAAAACTGTCTCAATGCATGATTGCCATCGAGTTTTCTGTAACAAATTGATTATTAGCACCATAATAAATGTATGATGGCAAAGCCTCAAACTATGTAAGACCATTGCCATCAGATAGATTGTAAGTTGTTGATTTCAAGTCTAATACAAAATAACCGATGGCAATGTCTTAGGAAGATGTAAGCATAATCTGGCCGGGAGCGGGGAAGGGGACGGGGAACGACGTTCGTCGCTATGGCGGTATTTCCAACTGGAAGGGCTTGCCTGCGAACGTCTCTTTTTCCCCTTGACTCACCGTCGTGCGCATATCGGTTGAAAGCTATCCCCCTGTTGCACCGCTTTCGCTAAACACAGGCATCCCTCCGGCTTCGCCTGCGGGACCGCCCTCCAGTTGGCCGCCATTTAACGCTCCTCTCTATTGTTCCCCGTCCCCTTCCCCGCTCCCGGCCAGAACAGACGCTTCGGTCCATCCTGGTATAGAATGTAACCGACTGTATTATAGTCATATAATGATTTCCCGGTGCAAATCAGATTGCACCGGGAAACACGCTTTCGTTTGATTATCAGATGGTTCCATTTAGTAAGCATCCTTTACACAAAGTGCCCCGACCTGCTACACTCTGTGTCCCGTACATTGGGTTTTACGCGTGATACCTTCTTACTCCGTATGTACGACCAAACCATCCTGAAATACGGTTTTCATGTACATATCTCCCGAAAAAACCGCATAAGAGCGGATTTGCCTGAGGTATGTACGCAGAATCGGCCCTTTACATCATCTTTCATGTACATACCGCCTATGGGCAAGCAAGGCAAAACGCTCTGGGGCGCTTTTTTCATAAAAAAAGTGGTATCTTTGAAAGATTAAACGGAATCGTTATGAACATTAAAGCTTTATTGGGCTTAGTCCTCACCGCCATGCTGGCCTGTGCCTGCGGGAGCACGGCCGTTTCTACTACTTCTTCCAGCCAGCCGCAGACGCAGGGCGCGCAGCCCCAGCCGCAGCGGAAACCCGCCTCTACCCAGAGTTCAACTGCTTTTAAGGCCGATTTCGCCTTTGTGCAGCCGGAGGTGGATGCCGCCAGGTATGCTCCGGCCCAGAAGCTGCTGGAAGCCATGGAGCAGAACCCGTCGGCCCTCAGCAAGAATGAGTATTATGCCGCTTCCAAGGCCTATGAACCCGGATCGGCCGGCTTCAACAAGGTGTATGAGACGGCGGTGAAATACTTCCCTGGCGACGAAATGGTGAACCTGAACCGGGCCAACGCCAGGATGCAGGCCAATGACACCGTGGGCGCCAAGGCTTTCCTGGACAAAGCCGGTGAAAGCGCCGCCGCAGTGTATTCCCGCGGGGTCTGGTACGCGCTCCGGGGCAGCCTCCAGCAGGCTCTCGCCTACTTTAGCAAGGCCGAAGAAATGGGTTATCCCAAGGCCGCATCGGCTATTCGCGCTATCGCGCTTACAAGATAGGAAGGATTTGCGGTGACTTAATTGGGCGCAGTGCTAAAAAATTGTATTTTTTGGCACTGTGTTTATTTAATGTGTAACCTGTGTATCGTGGGAAAGGTTGTATTTTCGGTGCAATTGTGAATTTTACAACCAAAACCACATATGAAAGATAATAACTCTCTTGGGAATAGAATCTATTCCCCTCCCGTGATTACGGTGATTACTTTTACTCCGGAGGAACACATCCTCCGCATTAGCGGCAACGTTGTAGGCCTGCCCGGTGCCGGCATCAACGAAGGCAATGCAGACGATTCGGGCACTTTAATCTGGTAGGACTATGGAGAAACTGATTAAATGGTCCGCTGTATTGTTCGTCGCAGCGCTGGCGATAGGATGTAACAAAGTTACACCTCGCGAAGAACCGGTTACTACTCCGGAGGAGATTGTTCCTTCTACTCCTCCCAAGGCCGTCACTACGCTCACCGTATCGGCCGTAACCAAGAACCCGAAAACCAAAATCTCCTATGGCACAACGGACGCCACCTGGGAGGACGGTGACAAGATTTTTCTGATAAAGAGTGATGGAACCACCATTACGCTTACGCTGAATGAAGGCGCCGGGACCAGCACAGGGAAATTCATTTCCAGCGATCCGGTTGTGGAAGGCTCTTATATTCCTTATGCCGTGAGCGCCACATCACTCACGAAAGGCTTTGTAAATGTTACGGACGGGACGCTTACGCTGAATCTGGAAACGCCGGGCGGCGCTACTCTGGCCGATATCCTGGAGCATGACATCCTGAAAGGGGATGCCCTTACGCTTACGGCCGATCAGACCACTGCAAGCATTACCGGCCTCACCACGCATTTCCTGAGTTATATTCGTTTCCGCTTCAACTGCTCGGCCAAAGAAATCGAATCTGTGGGCATGGATACGGCCGGCGGCGTATACAAGACAGTTACGATTGCCCCCAACGGCACGGTTTCCGGCTCAAACGCATCCACCGAAGTTTTTTACACGGAAGCATCCAGCGACGGGCAAGGCACTTATGCCGGTTATTTCGCCGTGTATGACAAGACCACTACCAGCCTGATGGCCCATGCCGTGGATGAGGACGGAAAGGGGTATACCCGCCTGGTTTCCACCAAGGATGCCGATTATGAGGCCGGTAAGGTTTATGGAAAGACCATGACCTTGTATGAAGATATGGCTACTTCCGCTATGGAAGGAACTTATGCCAACCAAACCTGGGAAAACCTGGGCCTGAGCGTCAAGTGGGCCAGGTTCAACGTGGGCTCCTCGGTGGACTATTCGTACGACTATAATATTTCCAATGGTACACCTAATTCCGAGGGGATCACAATTCCTGCTGACTGGAGCGGATGGCGTCTTCCCACCCGGGCCGAAGTGCAGGAACTTTTCTATGCCAGTGAGCGGCAATGGATGACAGTCGGTGAAATCAACGGCGTCAAGTTCATCAGCAACGGAAATTTCGTGCCCATGGGTGCCGGAGGCTACTGGAGGACACGGGACGACGGATATACCGATGCGGCTTATTCCGTAGGTTCTGTCCTGATTTATATTAACGAAAACACACCCAGCAACAGCTGGTATGCACAGATTTGGGGAATTATCGGCTCGTCTGGTACCTCTTTGGGCTTTGGATCCGCCAATCTGGGGTCGTATGTCCATGATTTCGACAATTCCGCTCCGATGCGTCTGGTCTGCGACTATAAAGTTCTGGACACCGAAGCGGCGGCCGACAGTTTCCAGGTCGGGGATGACAGTTATGACAGTAATGATTTTGAATAATGGGAGGGCGAAAGATGAAAAGATATGATATCCTTACTGCGGTTGCAGTAGTTGCATCGGCCTTTTTGACAAGTGCTTGCTTGCAGCAGGAACTGGAAGGTCCTCAGGCAAAGGTTGTTCCGTCAGGGGACGTGGCTTTCACTGCGGAAATAGAAGCGCCTCTCACCAAAACCGTACTCTCCGGCAGTGACGCCACTGGTTATGAAGTGGTGTGGCAGGACGGAGACGAAATCACGGTAAAGGACGCCGCCGGTAAGATAGGAACCTTCACCACCACCGACAGCGGTTCCGGCAATGCCAACTTTACCCTTGCCACCGGCTACGAGGGCAAGACAGCCCCGTACCAGGCCTGGTATCCATCCACGTTCTATAATGACGGCTCCCCGGAACTTCCTGACACACAGCACTATCTGGCGGGAAATGTCGCCAATCCCCCGATGTATGCCAAGAGCAGCACCACCAACTTGCTGTTCAAGAACATAGGCGGCATTATCCGCCTGAACCTGAGCACGGAACTGGCCGATCAGCGGATAAGCCGGATTACCCTGAGTGCCGACCAGGGCCTCAGCGGAGCCATCACCAATGCCGCCACCCTGGCCGATGACGGATTCATTGCTGCAGTGGCGGCAGGCGGCAACCTATCACTGGATTGCGGCGGGAGCGGCGTTCTCCTTTCATCGGCAAGCACGCCGTTCTACTTCTACGTTCCGGCCAATACCTATACCGGCCTCACCATTACTGCCATCACGGTTACGGGTGTCCGGCAAACGTGGACGCTGAAAGAGGGAAAGAACGTGGCTGTGGGCCGGAGCCTGATTACGGACGTTACGCTCAGTTTCACGGAGGAAGTGGTCCATACCAACCTCAGCGCCAAGGGTACGGCCAACACTTACATAGTGAGCGAAGCCGGCTCTTATAAGTTCAAGGCCACTGTAAAGGGCAATGGCGGACTGGATCCGCTCACTGGCACCGATGCCACCGAGATTGTCAAGGCCGATATCAGCGGCGTCACCGTCCTTTGGGAACTGGCCGAGTGCGGCAAGGCCATCCGTTATGCCGACGGGGCCTACGACGTGGGCTATTACGACGGCTATGTCTATTTCAACACGCCGGAGACTTTCGCTGCCGGAGATGCCTACGTGGCCGTTTACAAGGACGGTACCGGCGGAACCGCGGGCGTGTATGACAAGGAGTACGACGAGGTTCTATGGAGCTGGCTCATCTGGGCTACGGATGCGCCTAAAAGTGTGGATTATGGCAGCCTGGTAGTTATGGACCGTAACCTGGGTGCACTGGGAGTTGGCGCTGTCACTTACAGGGGATTTGCCTATGAATGGGGCCGCAAGGATCCTTTCCCCGGCAGCAGTAACGCCAGTTATACGCCATCCGGTTATTACCCTGCCCGCATGACGGCTTACAGCATAGTGAACTTCGATGAGGAGGGTATGTCTGTCGCTTACAGCATTGCCCACCCCACCACCTATCCCTATGGCTGGAGCCAGCATTACTGGCAGAAGGCCGATGAATATACCACCGGTATGTGGTGGAGCGGCCAGAAGACCATATACGACCCTTGCCCTGTGGGCTGGAAGGTTCCCAGCAAGGATGAGATGGACCAGGTACGGCAGTCCAGCGCCAATTTGCCCGGAGCCGGTTTCCTGGGCAATTGCCGCAGCGACTTTGAATACGGCAACCCCGGCAGCTGCTATTACTGGACCAGCACCGGCGTTGACAGGGACCATGCCTGGGCCTGGTACGGAGGCACCAGCTTCAGTGCCGACCACACGGACAATTATACCCGCTCGGGTTATACCATCCGTCCCGTGGAAGACGTGGATGCCCGTAATATCGACGATTACACGGACCTCAGCGCCGTGGCATCGGCCAACAGCTATATCGTCCCTGCCGCCGGAAACTATAAGTTCCAGGCAACCGTGAAGGGAAACGGCGCCGCCAACCTGGCCGGAATCACTGCCGCTACCAGTGCCGAAACTATCGCGGATGCCGCACTGGTGTGGGCTTCCTATGGCACCTCCACGGCTCCTGCCGAAGGGGAACTGATCCGGAAAATCGGATACAAGGATAATTATGTGTACTTCTCCACGGGTGACGAATACCGCGAAGGCAACGCCGTGGTGGCCATCAGGGACATTGACGGCAACATCCTATGGAGCTGGCACTTATGGTTTACGGACGATGATCTGGAAGCCTCGGTGCAAACCTACCCCATAGGCGCCGTGTTCATGGACCGCAACCTGGGAGCCCTGTCGGCCGATACGGCTCCTTCCAACTATGGTCTGCTCTACCAGTGGGGGCGGAAGGATCCTTTCCTGAATACCTATGCCACCTTTGATTTCAGCAACCAGAATGGAACCAATTATGTGCCCAAAGTGTTGGGAACGGCCGAGACCCGGGTACAAATTGACGCTACCACTTATACGCTGGCGGAAACCATTGCGACACCCACCAAGTTCGTTTTCAATAATCCTTATAGACTGAATGCTTATTATTCCTCGGAATGGGCCTGCGACATGACGGATGAGCTCTGGGGTGAAGAGAAAACCATCTTCGACCCTTGCCCTCCGGGTTACCGGGTTCCTTCTTCCTGGCAGTGGCGTGGAGGATTCATGGAGGCGTTCCAGGAGGCCCAACCAAGGGATGCGGAGGCTCTTACCCTGACATTGGGCGGTAACACCTATTCGTTCCCGGATGGTGCATTCAGAATCCGTACCTCACTTTCCTGGAGCACGGATACCCAGACTTATTATCGTTGTTACGGAAGAGGTGCCGTAGAAAAACCGATTTACTTCCAAGCCCACTTATGGTCAGAGGATGGCCTGCTGGCCAATACGGAATATAACGGGTGCAGTGACAGGCAACTGAACGGGTTCCGTTACTGGGATGAATTGAGCAGTACCGACAAGTACGGAAACTATTGGCCGGACAATTACTGCGCCGGTTTCAATGTGCGTTGCGTGAAGGAAAGCAGCATCCGGGTGCGCCCGACAGGATTTGCCTTGAACAAGACGGAGCTGACACTTGCGGAGGAAGAGACGTTCCAGCTTACCGCTTCCTTCGTTCCGGCCGATGTCACCGTAACGATAAGTTCTTGGAGCAGTACGGATGATACGGTGGCTTCCGTGGATGAAAACGGTCTTGTAACCGCTTGGAAGCCAGGTGAATGCGACATTGTGATAACGGCCTTTGACAACGGGGTGACGGGCTCCTGCCATATTACGGTTACGGAAACCGCCTTGGCCATAGTGGATTTGGGTCTCCCCTCAGGAACCAAATGGGCCAACATAAATATGGGTGCCGGTTTTACGGCCGGTACCGGAGATTTTTATGCCTGGGGTGAAACCGCGACGAAAGAAACATTTTCCGGCTCCAACTATATTTTCGGGAATGTCCTTTCTCCCAGTAAATATACTTATGACACCATTGTTACATTGGAGGATGCCGACGATGCCGCTTATGTCAATCTGGGAACCAGATGGCATATTCCTTCACCTGATGATTGGGTTGAGCTCAGGAGTAACTGCAACGCCAGCTCTGTTGAGAAGGGTGCGGTGAGTGGAACCTTGTTTACCAGCAAAGCCAATGGAGCGCAGATATTTATCCCTGACGGCTCCTATTGGACCAACAGCTTGTCCTATGCTCCGGCTTATGGAAGGTATAAGACAGAGTATGCCGCCGAATATGAGTTTGGTATATATTATCCTACTAACGGAGCTGAATACAGCATGTATCGGCATCAGGGTCTGAGTATCCGTCCCGTATATAGATAAGTTTGCTATCTTTGCAAAGGTGAAGCATTTGCACTTTTGCATATTGTCCGTTCTTTTAACGGTCCTCTCCTGCGCCCCGGAACCTGCCGGGACGCAGGAAATGGCCGCTGACGGGCAGTTTATCCGGATGCAGCTGGAACGGCTGCCGGATCTGAATTCCCCCCGGGGCGGGCACGGAGTCCTGCTCTTGGGAGATGAGCCTACCGTGTTCGGTGGCCATACCGACGGATTCAAATTGCTCCGGACGGCGGAATATTTTAAGGACGGAACCTGGCACGAGATACCCATGGCCTATCTGCACGACGGCGGGTTTCAGGCGCAGCTGCCGGACGGGACCGTGATGGTAGGAGGTGGCAGTTCAGAGGATTTCGGCATCGGCCAGAGCTGGGGCGTGGAGGTATATGATCCCTCCGCACACGCTTTCCGGGGAATGGATATCCTGGACAGAAAGCGGGCTTATGCATCGGCCCTCACGCTCCCGGACGGCCGGGTTGTGGTTTCAGGCAACTGGTATGCCGATGACGGGATAGGGCTGTACTCTCCCAAAGACGGCTTCGTGACGGTGAAAGAACTGCCCTCGGGCAGGGTGCAGCCGTGGATTCTGCCCGAAGGGGAGGACATGATAGTTTTCGGTGGCGAGGACAATTATGGCAAGGAGGCCGATGCCCGGGTGGACCGCCTTGTGGGAGAGTCTTCCCGGGAGCCCCTGTTGGAAGACTGGGCGGTTTTCAGGAGCAGCTATCCTCCGGAGCAATGTGGCATCGGCCTGAATACTTACCTTGTTCCCGCCCGGAACCGGGCTGATGGGAGTTTTGGCATGCTCAGGGTTACGGACGGGCATTTTTCCCTGCTGGAAACAGAGGAATCGCTCCCCACAGAAGGAATCGACGGAGAGAGAATCAAACATTTTTTCGCACTGCAGACAGATCGCCGCGAGCGGCTAGTCTGGCTATATGGCAATGGGGACCGCGGCCGATATTATGTGGCCCGGCTGGACTACGATGCCATCTTTGATGGCCGCAAGGCGGGCATTCAACTCTATTATGCCGAACATCCCGACGGGGGTTTTGCCTCTGTGCAACCCATACTGCTTCCTGGAGAAGGTTTTTTGGTGGCTGGCGGCGTGGGTTTTGAAAAGCAGGCCGACAGCCAGACAAGCAGCAATTTCGTCACGTCCCGGGAAGTCTGGCTCCTGCGCACGGAACCCCGCTCCAAGGCCGCCTTCCCGTGGGGATGGGCCGCTTTGCTGCTGGCGGCCGTGCTGGCACTGGCAGCCGTGTATGTGTTCCGGCGCAAAAAACCGGAGTCCGTTCCGCCCGCATCGGCAGAAACGGAGGAAGGTACAAACCGCAGCGATCTCCTGGGCCAGATGGTGAACTTGATTGAGGAAAAGGAACTCTGGAAACGGGCCGACCTGCGGCTGGACGATATTGCCCGGGAACTGGCTTCCAACCGGATGTACATTTCCACCCTCCTCAACTCCATTTCCGGCGTGAGTTTCACTACTCTCATCAACGGGTACAGGATAAAGCATGCCCAGCAGCTGATGCTGGAGCATCCCGACATGCTCATGGACACCGTAGCCGAGGAGTCCGGCTTCTCTTCCCGGACGGCTTTCTTCCGGAATTTCAAGGCCCAGACCGGAATGACACCCAAGCAGTGGTTGTCGCAATCGGCGGAAGAAAACGTTTGACGCTCCGGCCCCGTTATCCTTGCTCTTGTCCGAGATTTTTCGTAAATTTGCGTCGATTTATAAGGCAAATCAACTTTAATTCTATAAAATTATGCAGATCGTATCCGTTTTCGGTAGAGAAATCCTTGATTCCCGTGGAAATCCTACCATCGAAGTAGAAGTTACCCTTGATTCCGGTTTTGTTGGTGTAGCAGCCGTCCCTTCCGGCGCTTCCACCGGTGAGAATGAGGCCCTGGAGCTTCGTGATGGCGACAAAGAGCGCTATTGCGGCAAGGGCGTCCTCAAGGCCGTAGACAATGTGAACAAGGTCATCGCTCCCGAAATCATCGGCATGGATGCCACGCAGCAGCGCGCCATCGACAAGGCCATGATCGAGCTGGACGGCACTCCCACCAAGAGCAAGCTGGGCGCCAACGCCATCCTGGGCGTCTCCCTGGCCGTTGCCAAGGCTGCCGCTGCCGAACTGGGTCTCCCGCTGTACCGCTATCTGGGCGGCACCAACGCCTATGTGCTGCCGGTTCCCATGATGAACATCATCAACGGCGGTGCACACAGTGACGCTCCCATCGCTTTCCAGGAATTCATGATCCGTCCCGTAGGCGCCAACAGCGAGGCTGAGGCTGTCCGCATGGGCGCAGAGGTCTTCCACGCCCTGCAGAAGGTGCTCAAGGGCCGCGGCCTTTCCACCGCCGTGGGCGACGAAGGCGGTTTCGCTCCCAAGCTCAAGGGTATCGACGACGCCCTGGACTGCATCATCGAGGCCATCAAGAACGCCGGTTACGAGCCCGGCAAGGATGTGAAGATCGCTATGGACTGCGCCGCTTCCGAATTCTGCTTCAAGGGCGATGACGGCAAGTTCTACTATGACTACAAGCAGCTCAAGGACGGCAAGAAGAAAGACCCTCGCGGCCGCAAGCTCACCACCGAGCAGCAGATCAACTACCTCAAGCAGCTCATCTCCAAGTACCCCATCGACTCCATCGAGGACGGCCTCAGCGAGGAAGACTGGGAAGGCTGGGTGAAGCTCACCAAGGCCATCGGCGACCGCTGCCAGCTGGTAGGCGACGACCTCTTCGTTACCAACGTGAAGTACCTGCAGAAGGGTATCGAGATGGGTGCCGGTAACTCCATCCTCATCAAGGTGAACCAGATCGGCTCCCTCACGGAGACCCTGGACGCCATCGAGATGGCCCACCGTCACGGCTACACCACCGTTACCAGCCACCGTTCCGGTGAGACTGAGGACACCACCATTGCCGATATCGCCGTGGCCACCAACAGCGGCCAGATCAAGACCGGCTCCCTCAGCCGCACGGACCGTATCTGCAAGTACAACCGTCTCATGCGCATCGAGATCGAACTGGCCGATGAAGCCCGTTACGGTTACAAGAAACTTCGCTAAGTGCCTGCTGGCAGCCCTGGTGGCTGTCGCCTGCACTGCGGAATCAAGCAAAGAACAGGCTCCGTATTTACCGGAGCCTGTTTCTCCTATTGCCAGCCCCCGGAAGGCGGTGGTGGAGTTTGACGACGCCCTTACCGCCCTCATCGAGGAAGACCTGGCGGCTGGCTCGCTGGAGACCAAATCGGCCCCGCTCAATACCGCGCTGGAGGAGCTGGGCATCGTGGGCATGCGGAGGGTTTTCCCGGATGCGGGAGAATTCGAGCCGCGTACCCGCCGGGAAGGCCTGCACCGTTTCTACCGGGTAGAGTTTTCCCAGCCGACATCCCTCACCAAGGCCCAGGCCAGTTTGTCGGCCGTGCCCGGTGTGGTGTCGGTATCGCCGGTGAGGAAAGTGCGCCGGAGCGGTTTCAACGATCCGCTTTTCTCCCGCCAGTGGCATTATGTGAACGCCACCTACGAGAATGCCGATATCAATGTGGAGCGGGTGTGGGGTAAATACACCAAGGGAAGCAGCAAGGTGGTCGTGAGCGTGGTGGACGGCGGCGTGTGGGCGGAGCACCCGGATCTTCGGGACAATATGTGGCGGGATGCTTCCGGGGGGAGCGGATTCAATTTTGTCCGAAACAGCTACACTATTGTTCCGGATGCCCATGGAACCCATGTGGCCGGCACCATCGGCGCCGTGAGCAACAACGGGATAGGGGTTGCCGGCGTGGCCGGCGGAGACGCGGAAGCCGGAATCGCGGGCGTACGCCTGATGTCCTGCGAAATTTTTGAAGGGGATGAAGGGGCTAATAGTGACGACACCTGGGCCGCCCTCAAATGGGGTGCGGACAACGGCGCCGTCCTCAGCAACAACAGCTGGGGATATTATGCCGATGGGTGCGTGGACGGGGAGGAAGACGGCATTGTCTCCGAGGAAGAGCTTCGTGTCTACAAGGGCATCCCGCTGGACCGTGCAGGCAAGGCCGCCATCGATTATTTCATCAAATACGCCGGCTGCGACAACGAAGGGAACCAGCTGCCGCAATCTCCCATGAAGGGAGGCCTGGTGTTTTTCGCCTGTGGAAATGAGGGCATAGACTACGATATCGTATCGGCCTATACACCGGTCATTTCCGTGGGAGCTTTCGGAGCCGCCGGGAAGCGTACCTCCTATTCCAATTATGGAAAATATGTAGATATCGCCGCTCCGGGCGGAGACGGGTTAATCTCCGGCGACAGCATTTGGAGTACGGTTCCCACCTCCAGTAATTCCAGCGGCTATGCAGGTTCCGGCTGGTCGGGGACATCCATGGCCTGCCCGCATGCCGTGGGGGTGGCAGCGCTGGTAGTCTCCTATTTCGGTGGTCCGGGTTTCACCCAGGAAACCTGCCGGGAAATCATCCTGACTGGTCTGGGAAAGGCTGTGGGCGGCTCCAAACCCATCGGCCGAAAACTGGATGCCTTCTCCATTTTCGAGAAGGGAATCGAAATAATGGGAAAGCAGAATCCGGGTATCCCTCTGCCTCCCGTGATAAGTCTTTCCAAAAGCACGGTTACCCTTAAGGCGCATGAGCAGGTTGTGATAGCGGTATCGGCTTCGGATCCCAATTTTGACGATTTTACCCTCAGCTGCACTCCGGGCTCGGACGCCCTCAGCTTTAATCCGGAAAACGGGCAGGCCGTCATTGTGGGCCGGAATGCGCCCGCAGGAACCTATAAGGCTGTTTTCACGGCCACGGACGATACGGGACTCTCTGCCGATGCCGTCCTGGAATACACCCTGCTGCCTAATCACCCTCCGGTGGTGAGCGGCTATCTGGAAGACCGGATTCTCCAGAAGGAGGAATCCTTTGCCTCTCCTTTCCTGGACGAAGATGGGGAGACCCTCACCCTGCAGGCCAAATGTACAAACACCATGGTGCTCAAGGTGGGAGTGAATGCCTCCTCGGGCATTGACCTGGTCCCGGTAGGGGATGGAGTGGTGACTGTAACCCTTATCGCTACCGATGGCCTTGGGGAGAGTGCGTCCCTGAGTTTCCGGGTGGCCGTGCGCACGTCTTCCAAGTCCATGGACATTTATCCTGTCCCGGCCTCTACGGAAGTGAATTTCTGGCCGGATTCCCTGGAAGAGAAGCCACTGAAGGTGACGCTGTATTCCGTTACGGGCAGTAAAGTCCTGCAGGCCGATTTCTCTGCCGGCGTCTTCCTTCCCGCGGTGCTGGACATCACTTCCCTGGCACCGGGAAAATATACCGCCCTATTGGAATACGGCGGTATAAGTTGGCGGGAAACTATTGTGAAGATCTAGAGCGTATCCTGTTTCAGACTCTCGATGTACTTGGCAATCCGGTTCAGCTGGGCCGGGATGGGGATGCTCTGCGGGCAGTGGCTCAGGCATTCGCCGCAGGAGATGCAATGGTCGGCCTGGCGCACCGTGGCAATCGCGCGGTCGTAACTTACCAGATAGGCCCTCTTGAGCTTCCGGTAGTTCTTCTGCTCCTGTGACTGGGCGTAGGTCCCTTCCGTGATGCAGCGGTTGTAGTGCTGGAAGGTTCCCGGAATATCGATACCCCAGGGGCACGGCATGCAGTATTTGCAGTCCGTGCAGTTGATCATGGGGTATTCCGTCATCTGGACGGCCATCTCTTCCATGAATTCCAGCTCTTCCTCCGTCATGGGCCGGAAATGCGAGAAGGTTTGGACGTTCTCCACCAGCGGGTCCATATTGGTCATACCGGAAAGGGTACAGAGGACGCGCTCGTGGGAACCGCAGAAGCGGAAAGCCCAGGAGGCCACGCTCTTGTCCGGTTCGCGCTGTTTCATCTGGCGGGCGATGCCTTCGGGCACATTGGCCAGGCGGCCGCCCAGCAGGGGCTCCATAATCACGATGGGAATGCCCCGCTTGTCCAGCTCCTCATACAGATAGGAAGCGTTGGCGTTGCGCCGGCCGTCGGCATGGTTCCAGTCCACATAGTTCATCTCTATCTGCACGAAGTCGAAGTGATATTCTCCGCTGTCGTGCATGGCGATAAGGCTGTCGAACTCCGAGGGGCTGCCGTGGAAGGAGAAGCCCAGGTTGCGGATACGGCCCGCCTCCCGCTCCTTGACCAGGAACTCCATCATCCCGTTCTGCACGTACCGCTGACGGAAGGCCGCTACGCCGCCGCTGCCGATGGCGTGCAGCAGGTAATAGTCGAAGTAGTCCGTCTTGAGCTGCTCAAAGGAGTCGTGATACATCTTGATGGAAGCCTCCGGCGTCTGGTTGTTGAAGTTGGAGAGCTTGGTGGCAATGTAATACTTCTCCCGCGGATGCCGGCTGAGGGCGATGCCCGCCGCCATTTCGCTCTGTCCCTGCAGGTAGGCGGGGGAGGTGTCAAAGTAATTGATTCCGTGTTCGATGGCGTAATCCACCATCTCGTTCACGGCTTCCTGGTCAATGACGCTCCTGCCTTCGGCATTGCGTACCATAGGCCAGCGCATGCAGCCGAAACCCAGCAGGGAAACCTTGTCCCCGTTGTTGGGATTGGTCCTGTAGACCATCTCTCCCGGACCTTCGTCACTCACTTTGGCCCCCTGGGAACCCTTGGGAGCACAGGCCGCGGCCAGGGCCGCTGCGCCGCTTATCTTGATAAAGTCTCTCCGTTTCATACGTGTACCTCCTTTCCGTTAACCGTAATGGCGCTGATGGGCCTCACAGGGCACAGATATTCACATTTTCCACAGCCGATGCAAACTTCTTCGGCTACGACGGGGCGCCTGTGTTCCCCATCGTCCACCATCATGATGGCACCCGTGGGACAGGCCTGTGCGCACTTGCCGCACTTGCTCTTTCCGGTAGCCTCCAGACACAGATTTACATCCACGCCGGCCGTTCCCAGATGGAAGTTGGTCTTGACCTCCTTGGAGATGGGCAGGATGGCGCCGGCGGGGCAAAGTTCGCCGCAGCGGGTGCATTCCGGCCGGCAGTAACCTTTCTCGAAACTCATCTCCGGCTGCATCAGGTGTTCCAGCCGGCTGGAAGGCCGAAGTACATGGTTGGGGCATTCGGCCACGCACAGCTGGCAGGCGGTGCAGCGGCGGTAGAAGTTCCTTGCGCCGAGGCTGCCCGGGGGTGTGATGGGTATTTCCCGCTTGGGAGCCTGTTTGGGCAGCACATCGGCAAAACCGCCGTCCACCTTCTTGTCGGCCTCCTGCGCCCGGGCTTCGATGCCCTTGAGGGCGGCGGAACCAACGGCGATGGCGGTGCCGGCGAAGAAGGCCCTGCGGCCCTTGTCATCCTCTTTTTGGGCCGATTTCTTGGACTTTCCCCACACAAAGCGGTACTTGAGCCCGCCGAACTTGCAGGTGTCCAGGCAGTTGAAGCAGTCTACGCAGCGGCTGTAGTCTATCTTCTGCTCCTCTTTGCCGATGCTGATGCACTGGGCCTTGCAATGGATTTCGCAGGATTTGCACTTCTTGCACTTTTCCGTGTCGATGACGGGGCGGAAAGCGGCGAAGCGGGACAGGAAACTGAGGGTGGTGCCCACCGGGCAGATGGTGTTGCAGTATGTGCGGCCGCCTTTGAAGGAGAGGACTACGATGATCACCAGCATTACCGCTGCAATGATAAAGGTGGGCAGGCTGCGGATCCAGACCTCACGCGGGTAGAAGGCATAGCTGCCGGCCTTCTCTGCCAGATAGGCAAAAAAGTTGTTACCCCAGAGGTACAGCGGCTGCAGCAGGTTCTGGACCATGCGGCCATAGGCGCTGTAGGGTGCCAGCAGGGCCACGAAGACCTGCACGCCGGCAATGAGCGCTATCACAAAGAGCGCCCACACGCCGTAGCGGAGCCACTTTAGCTCCTTCTTATACTTGTAAGGGGCTTTGCTCTTGCGGGTTCCCAGCCAGGAAATCCCGTCCTGGAGCACGCCCAGGGGACAGATAACCGAGCAATACACCCGTCCGAAAACCAGTGTGAGAAGTACCAGGAAAAAGACGGCTCCCACATTCAGGGCCAGTAAGGCGGGGAGGAACTGCAGCTTGGCCATCCATCCCAGCCAGTGGTGCAATACTCCGCTAAAGTCCAAAAGGAGAAGCGTAATTCCCACCCAGAACACTATGGCGAGGACAACTCTTAGTTTTTTAAGCATATAGAATCAGTATTCGTTTGTACAAATATACAAATAAAAATGGAAGTTACTGCTTCCGGTCTTGGGCTAAGACTTCGTTCTGGACCCTCACGGACTCATCGTGGATGGCGTTCATGATGGTGCGGATGGCTTCCTCGGACAGGCCGTAAGCGCGGCCTTTTTCCACCATGTCGGCCAGCAGGGCGTCCCAGCGGGACATCTGCAGGATGGCCACATTGTGCTCTTTCTTGTTTTGGCCTATCTTCCGGCTCACATCCATACGGGACTTCAGCAGCCAGAGCAGGTTCTCGTCCAGTACGTCAATCTGGGCGCGGAGCTGGTCGATGCCTTCCTTGTACTCTTTGTTGTCGGAAGTGTTTTCGCGGATAATCAGACTCTCCAGCAGCGTCTGAAGCCCCTGCGGGGTGAGCTGCTGCTTGGCGTCGGACAGGGCGCAGGCGGGATTGCAGTGGCTTTCCACCATGAGTCCGTCCAAGCCCAGGTCCATGGCCCGCTGGGACAGTTCCTGCAGGTATTTCCGGTCTCCGGCCATATGGGAAGGGTCGGCGAAGAAGACCATCTCCGGATAACGGGAGCGCAGCTCGATGGCAATCTTCCAGCCCGGGTCGTTGCGGTAGGCAATGGGGGCCGATGTGGAAAAACCGCGGTGGATCACGCCCAGTTTCCGGATGCCTGCGCGGTTCAGGCGCTCCAGGGCGCCGATCCACAGGTCAATGTCCGGATTCACGGGATTTTTCACCAGTACGGGGATATCGGTGCCTTCCAGGGCATCGGCAATCTCCTGCATCAGGAAGGGGTTGGCGC
The DNA here is from genome assembly GCA_016285175.1 of Bacteroidales bacterium. Lineage (GTDB taxonomy): Bacteria > Bacteroidota > Bacteroidia > Bacteroidales > UBA932 > Cryptobacteroides. The sequence continues at coordinate 15,744 of JAEEQF010000011.1, read as the reverse complement.
TGGTGCGGGCTCCCACCCACACCATATCGATGCCGTACTTGATGCATTCCAGGACGTGCTTTTCCGAAGCCACCTCCGTGCAGGTCCACATCCCCAGTTCCTGCTTCACGCGGCGCAGCCATTTGAGGCCGGGTGCACCCACGCCCTCAAAGGAGCCCGGATGCGTGCGCGGCTTCCAGATGCCGGCGCGGAAAACGTGGATGCCGAAGGCGGCCAGCCCGCGGGCCGTTTCCATCACCTGCTCTTCGGATTCGGCGCTGCAGGGGCCTGCAATGCACATGGGCCGGGGAAGGGTAAAGAACCCCCACTCGGTTCCGGGGATGATATCAAGTTCGTATGCCATACTATCGGATAATCTTTTTAATCTTGTTGGCTTCCTCTATGAGGCTGCGGACGCGGTCTTCGTCGTAATCGGCCACGGCATCCCGGAAAGCCTTCATCTTGTCTATATAGGTGTCCATCACATGCAGCACGTTGTCCCGGTTCTGGGTGAGGATGGGGACCCACATGTCGGCGTTGGACTTGGCCAGGCGTACGGTGCTGGAAAAACCGCCGGAAGCCAGATCGAAGATATGCTTCTCGTCCTTTTCCTTGTCCAGCACGGTGAGGGCCAGGGCAAAGGAAGTGACATGGGAGATGTGCGACACGTAGGCGGTATGCACGTCGTGCTGCGCGGCGTCCATCCGGATGGGGCGCATGTTGAGGGTGGCGTACAGTTCCTCAATAAGCTTGACTGCCTTGGGCGAACTCTCTTCCGAATTGGCGAAGATGCAGGCCCGGCCGTCGAAAAGGCCCGGCATGGCCGCCCAGGGGCCGCTGTACTCCGTGCCCGCCATGGGATGGGTGGACACGAACTGCTTCCGGCAGGGATGGTAATGGGTGGCCTGGCAAATCTGTTCCTTGGTGGAGCAGACGTCAATGACAACCTTGTCCTTCCACGCAGGGGCAGAGGCGTTTTCCGATGCATCGGCCTTCTTTTCAGCGAAGGAAAAAGCCTCTGCCCCTGAGTGGAAACGGTCCAGGATGTCGCACACCAGCTTCACGGCCGTTCCCACCGGCACCGCCACCACCAGGATATCGGCCCGCTCCACGCATTCCTCGTAGGGAACCACCTGGTCCACCAGGCCGATGGTCTGGGCTGCCTGTGCGCTCACAGGGTCGTTTTCCACGCCCAGCACCTGCCCGGCAAAGCCGCGGCGCTTCAGGTCGATGGCCATGGACCCGCCAATGAGGCCCAGGCCGATGACCCCTATGGTTTTCTGCTTCTCGCTCATTTTCAATCACTTACGCTAATACCCTGCCGCACTCTGACAGCAGGGTATTTATGTAACTATCTTACTTGCAATTAGTTAAGCAATTCTGCACTCTCTCCAACGCACACTCCAGGGTGGGAACGTTGGCGCAGAGGGAGATACGGATGTAGTTTTCCCCGTTGTGGCCGAAGATGAAGCCCGGAGTGATGAATACGCCGGCTTCGTAGAGCAGCTTGTCGCTCACCACCTCGCCGGGAGTCTTCCCTTCCACGGCGGGCATCTGAGGCAGACGGCCGAACACGAAGAGGCCGGCGGCGTCCGTGCTGTAGGTGGCGCCCAGGGCGTCCATGATGCGCCAGGCCACCTTTTCCCGGCGGTGATATTCCGCATTGAGCTCGCGGAACCAGTCCTCACCGGCCTGCAGGGACTCTACGGCCGCCAGCTGCAGCGGGCGGAAGATACCGGAGTCCATCTGGCTCTTCACCTTGAGGATTTCCTTGATATAGGCCGGATCTCCCAGGATCATGCCCAGGCGCCAGCCGGCCATGTTGTGGGCCTTGGACAGGGAATTCATCTCCAGGCAGCACTCCTTGGCGCCCGGAACGGCCAGGATGGAGAGCGGATCCGTGTTCCGGATAAAGCTGTACGGATTGTCGTTGATAAGGAGGATCCGGTGCCGGCGGGCAAAGTCCACCAGCTTTTCATACAGCTCCGGCGTGGCCTTGGCGCCGGTGGGCATGCCGGGGTAGTTGGTCCACATGAGTTTTACGCCCGTGAGGTCCATTTTCTCCAGCTGGTCAAAGTCCGGATACCAGCCGTTTTTCTCCAGCAGGTCGTACTTGATGATGCGGGCGTCCACCATAAGGGAGGCCGATGTATAGGTGGGATAGCCGGGATCCGGGATGAGCACGCCGTCGCCGGGGTTCAGGAAGGTGAGGGAGGCCAGCAGGATGCCCTCCTTGGAGCCCGTCAGGGGCTGGATTTCGCAGGCGGGATCCAGCGTTACGCCGTAAAAGCGGGAATACCATCCGGCAATGGCCTTCCGCAGCTCCGGGATGCCGGTATAGCTCTGATAGCCGTGTACGCCGTCCTTGGCGGCTTCGCGGGCAAGGACTTCCAGGGAGGCGCGGGGCGGTGTTCCGTCCGGCGAGCCGATACCCAGGTTGATGATGGGATCCAGGCCCTTGGATGCCCTTTCGGCATTGAGACGGGCCATTTCCTTGTTCTTGATGGAGAAGTAATACTCTTTGACGGACAGTGTCCGCTTGGCAGGTTGGATAATCATATGTTCGTTCTATAAAGCTGCTTTGTATTCTCCCAGGATCTGCAGATCCTCCAGGAGGGGGCGCACCGCCTGGAGGGCCTGGCGGTAACGCAGGATGTCGTTGAATTTGATATCGGCATAAAAGAAGTACTGCCACTCGCGTCCCGGGATGGGCAGCGACTGGATACGGGTGAGGTTCATGTCGTAGAAGGACAGGATGGTGAGGATCTGCGCCAGGGAACCGGGCTTGTGCGGCAGCACAAAGCAGAGGGACGCCTTGTCAATGTCCTTTTCCGGTATGGTGAGATAGTTGTCCAGGACCAGGAAACGGGTGAAATTCTGCTTGTAGGTTTCAATGCCGGGGGCCAGGATTTCCAGGCCGTAGAGCTCCGCCGCCAGGGCCGATGCCACCGCGCCCACCCCTTCCAGGGCCAGTTCGGCCACATCCCGGGCGCTCTTGGCGGTGTCTTCACTCTCCACCAGCCGGATCCAGGGGCAGTTCTTCTCAAAGAAGGGGCGCGTCTGGTTGATGGCCATGTAGTGGGTGTGCACCTCCCCGATGTCTTCCAGCCGCTGGCCGGGAAGGGCCATGAGGTTCTGCTGGATGCGCAGGTACACCTCTCCCTTGATGCGCAGTCCCTGCTCCCGGAGGAGTTCGAAATTGTGGATGAGCCCCCCGGAGACCGTGTTTTCGATGGCCATCACGGCCGCATCGGCCCGGGTTTCGTCCATGGCGGTGTACAAATCCGGGAAGGTGTCGCATTCCACTATGGAAAGCGGCGTATCTGAATAAAATAAACGGGCTGCTTGTTCATGAAAGCAGCCCTTGTATCCCTGGATAGCTACCCTTTTCATTATTAGACGGTGAGGATATCCTTTTCCTTGGCGGCGATTACCTCATCCACCTTCTTCACCCACTTGTCCGTGACCTTCTGGAGTTCCGCTTCCCCTTCCTTCTCCCCGTCCTCGCTGAGGCCGTCGTTCTTCTGGGCTTTCTTGAGGAGGTCTATACCGTCCCGGCGCACGTTGCGGATGCTCACCTTGGTGGTCTCTCCCTGGGCCTTGGCCTTTTTGATGAGGTCTTTTCTGCGCTCTTCCGTGAGGGCAGGCACCATGCAGCGGATGATTTCCCCGTTGTTGGAGGGGGTGAGACCCACGTTGGCATCCAGGATGGCCTTCTCAATCTTGTTAATCATATTGCGCTCCCAAGGCTGGATAGCGATGGTCTTGGCGTCCGGCGTAGTGACGGAAGCCACCTGGGTGAGCGGCGTGGCGGTGCCATAATAGTCCACCATTACAGGATTGAGGATGGCAGGGGATGCCTTGCCAACACGATAGTTCTTGAGGTCTTCCTCCAGAAAGTCTACTGCGTCCTGCATTTTACTGGACATGGCGTCCACTATTTCTTTAGCTTTAGGTAACATAGTTATCTTGTTTTCTCAATTTGCAAAGATATAAAAAAATGATGGAAATCCGTCAGTTTTGGTTAACTTTGTACGATTAATACGTAATATGCTGTACGGTATTTTATTGGCAATCAGGCATCTGTTTTACGACAAGGGTTGGAAGAAGTCCTATGAGGCTTCCGTTCCCACCATCTGCATCGGCAATATAACGGTTGGCGGCACCGGAAAGACCCCGCATACGGAAATGGTCCTTCGGCGGCTGCTCAAAAGTGACGACTGGGCGTACAGCAATCTGGCGGTTCTTTCCCGGGGGTACAAGCGCAAAAGCAAAGGTTTTCAGTTGGTTCCGCGGGACGGGACGGCGCTCCTTTATGGCGACGAGCCGCTCCAGATGGCCAAAAAGTTCCCCTCCGTTACGGTGGCGGTGGACAAGGACCGGGTGCGCGGCTGCGAAACACTTTCAGCAGGGAGGATGTTGCCATCCTCCGCTGAAATCATCGTCCTGGACGACGCCTTCCAGTACCGCAAATTGCGGGCCACCCTTAACATCGTGCTGGTAGATTACAACCGGCCCGTGCATAAGGACAGCTTGCTGCCCTGGGGGCGCCTGAGGGACCTTAAGAGCCGTCTGAAGGCGGCCGATATGGTTATCGTGACCAAATGCCCGGCCTATGTGGACGACTGGGAGCGGAGCCAGTGGGTGAAATACCTGCGCCTTACCCCGGAGCAGAAGCTCTTCTTCACCACCTTCACCTATGGTGCCATGGAGCCCGTTTTCCCGGAGGGAGATGCCCGCTATACGTATTCCAAACGCCTGGTGCTGTTCACCGGCATCGCCAACGACGCGCCGCTCAGGAGCCACCTCTCGGACACCTACAAGATTGTCCGGCGCATCGGCTTCCCGGATCACCACAAATATACCCGGGCCGATATCGGCACCCTCAAGGCTGCCGTGAAGGAATTCCCCACGGCCTGCCTGGTAACCACCGAAAAGGACGCCCAGCGCATCTTGGACGTCAGGAACGTGCCCGAGGAACTGCGCCTGCGGATGTTCCGGATACCCGTGGAGGCCACTTTCCTCACTCCGGAGGAGGATGCCGCCTTTACGGAGACCCTGCTCCAAAAACTGAAAAAGTGAAAATCGGCAACATAGACCTGGGGGAGCGTCCGGTTACCCTGGCGCCTATGGAGGACGTCACGGACGCCAGTTTCCGCATCCTTTGCCGGGAGGCGGGGGCCGCCATAGTCACCACGGAATTCGTAAGCTCCGACGGCCTGGTGCGGGATGTCCAAAAGACCATCGCCAAGATGCATACCCTGGAGGAAGAGGCCCCGGTGGCCGTCCAGATCTACGGGAGCATTCCGGAGGCTATGGTGGACGCTGCGCGCATGGCGGACCGTGCCGCGGAACTTGCCGGGGGACATGGGGCCGATATCGTGGACATCAACTTCGGCTGCCCGGTTTCCAAGATTGCGGGCCGGGGCGCCGGCAGCGGCATGATGCGGGAGCCGGACAAGATGGTGGCCATTACCCGGGCCATCGTGGAGGCGGTTGGGAAGCCCGTCACCGTAAAGACCCGCCTGGGCTGGGATGACAGCTCCAAGATCATAGTGGAACTGGCCGAAAGGCTGCAGGACACGGGCATATCGGCCCTCACCATCCATGGCCGCACGCGCTGCCAGATGTACAAGGGGGAGGCCGACTGGACGCTCATCGGCGAAGTGAAAAACAACCCTCGGATGCACATTCCCATCATCGGCAACGGGGACATCAATTCGGCGGCAAAGGCTAAGGAAGCATTTGACCGCTACGGAGTTGACGGCATCATGGTGGGGCGCGCCAGCTTCGGCCATCCGTGGATTTTCACGGAAATCCGGCACCTGCTGGATACCGGTGAGGAGCTTCCTCCCATGAGCGTCCGGGACCGCGTGGCGCTGGCCAAACGGCATTTCCAGCTTTCCCTGGACCTCAAAGGCCCCGTGACGGGCGTATACGAGATGCGCCGTCACCTTTCCTGCTATTTCAAGGGCCTCCGGGACTTCAAGGAAACCCGCATCAAACTGGTCACCTCCAAGGACCCGGAAGAAATCCTCTCCACCCTGGACTATGTGGCCGCCCGCTGGGGTGCCGAAGCTCCCCCCGCAGAAAGCGCCTACGGCCTTTAAGTCAGAAGCCTGTCTGTCTCCAAGGGCATCGGCATTTTTTTGTCCTTGGAGACAGACAGGCTTCTGCTATAGGGCATCGGCTTTTTTTCGTCCTTGGAGACAGATAGGCTTCTGACTTAGGGCATCGGCATTTTTTTTGGTGTTTTCATGGAAAATGCGTACCTTTGCGGTCCCTCTGACTATGGGGGGATCGCAACTTTTTATGTTAAACCATTAATAATCAAGACAGTGGACACACTTAGCTACAAAACAGTTTCCCTGAACAAGGCAACTGTGAACAAGGAGTGGCTCGTCATTGATGCAACCGATCTCGTACTCGGTCGCCTGGCTTCCCGCGTAGCCCTGGTGCTGCGTGGCAAGAACAAGCCCGGCTTCACCCCGCACGTGGACTGTGGTGACAACGTAATCGTCATCAACGCCGAAAAGATCCGTCTCACCGGCAAGAAGATGACCGACCGCGTTTATACCCGCTACACCGGCTATCCCGGTGGCCAGCGCTTCACCACCCCGCGCGAGATCCTCGCATCCAGACCCGCCGAACTCATCCGTCGGTCTGTGAAGGGCATGCTGCCCAAGACCCGTCTTGGTGACAAGCTCATCAACAACCTGTATGTGTATGCAGGTCCGGAGCACCCGCACCAGGCACAGAATCCCAAAACCATTAAGTTAAACGAAATCTAAACAGAGCACATGGAACAGAAACACGCCCTTGGAAGACGTAAATCAGCTGTCGCTCGTGTTTATGTTGCAGCCGGTAAGGGCAGCATTGTGATCAATGGCCGCCCCATGGAAGAGTACTTCAAGGAGGGAACCCTCCAGTACATCGTGAACCAGCCCCTCGAGGTCACCGGTACAACTGGTCAGTTTGACATCAAGGTAACTCTCGTAGGTGGAGGTACCAAAGGTCAGGCAGAGGCCGTTCGCCTTGGAATCGCCCGCGCTCTTTGCGAGGTGGATAAAGAGGCTTATCGCGCTACCCTGAAGGCCGCCGGTTTCCTCACCCGCGACGCTCGCGAGGTCGAGCGCAAGAAGCCTGGTCAGCCTGGCGCACGTCGTCGCTTCCAGTTCAGCAAGCGTTAATCGGCCTGCATTCACTGGAGTTACGTCAGCACGGCTTTGGTATTCATCAAATCCTGAGATCCCGGTGAGGATGAGAATCTTCCCAGGCTACAACAAGGATTGCCGGGCCGCGAAAAAATTTCGGAGACCAATCAAGGATTGCTACTCCGGATTGATGAAAGAGTTATTAACAAAGACAAAAACAAACCCATGTCTAGAACAAATTTCGATCAGCTGCTTGATGCAGGCGCCCACTTCGGACATCTTGCCCGCCGGTGGAACCCCAAGATGGCTCCGTATATCTTCATCGAGAGGAACGGAATCCACATCATCGACCTGCACAAGACCGTCGTCAAGATTGACGAGGCAGCAGAGTTCCTTAAGGAAATGGCCCGCAGCGGCCGTAAGGTCCTCTTCGTTGCCACCAAGAAACAGGCTAAGGACGTTGTGGCCGCCAAGGCTGCAGAGGTCAATATGCCTTCCGTGACCGAGCGTTGGCCGGGCGGTATGCTTACCAACTTCCCCACCATCCGCAAGGCCGTCAAGAAAATGAACACCATCGACAAAATGAAGGAAGATGGCACCTTCGAGAAGCTCGCCAAGCGTGAGCGCCTCCAGGTGGAGCGCCAGCGTGCCAAGCTGGAGAAGAACCTCGGTTCCATCCGCGACATGTCCCGCCTTCCTTCCGCTCTCTTCGTAGTGGACGTCCAGAAAGAGGCCAACGCCGTTAAGGAAGCCGCCCGTCTGAACATTCCGGTTATCGCAATGGTTGACACTTGTTGCGATCCCACCCCCATCGATTATGTGATTCCGGCTAACGACGACAATACGAAGTCCATCGAGCTCATCATGGATGTGATGTGCAAGGCCATTGGCGAAGGCCTGGAAGAGCGCAAGCTGGAGAAGGAGAAAGAGCCCGAGGCCGAGGCTGCCGAACTGGAAGCCGCCCTCGCTCCCGCTCCTGCCAAGAAGCTGCGTTCCCGCCGCGCCCCCAAGGCCGAGGCTGCTGAGGCTCCCGCAGAGGCCCCCAAGGCTGAAGCTCCCGCCGAAGAACCCGTTAAAGAGTAATAACCGTTAAAAAGCAAGAAACTATGGCTATCGCATTAGCAGATATCAAGAAACTGCGCGACATGACCAGCGCCGGTATGATGGATTGCAAGAAGGCCCTGGAAGAGGCCGAAGGCGATTTCAAGCGTGCCGTTGAAATCCTTCGTGAGAAGGGTAAGTCCACCCTCGCCAAGCGGGGTGACAACGAGACCACCCAGGGTGCCGTCCTCAGCCGCATCAACGGCGGAAAGGCCATCCTCGTATGCCTGGGTTGCGAAACGGACTTCGTGGCCGCTACGCCCGACTTCAAGAAGCTGGCCGGCTCCATCGCCGATGCCGCCATCGCCCAGTTCCCTGCCGACCTGGAAGGCCTCAAGGCCGTCAAGGGTGCCGACGGTTATACCCTGGACGAGGACATCACCAACCAGGCCGGCAAGACCGGTGAAAAGCACGTGCTGGCTTTCTACGGCGCCCTCGAGGCCCCGTTCGTGAGCGAATATGTGCACTTCAACGGCAAGCTGGGCGCCATCGTGGCTTTCAACAAGGTGGTTCCCGCCGAGATTGCCCGCGGTATCGCCATGCAGGTGGCTTCCATGAACCCTGTGGCCGTGGATCCCGCCTCCGTGCCCGCCGAGGTCATTGAGTCCGAAAAGACCGTGGCCATCCAGAAGACCAAGGACGAGCAGGTGCAGAAGGCTGTGGACAACGCTCTCAAGAAGGCCGGCATCAACCCCGCCCACGTAGACAGCGAAGACCACATCGAATCCAACACCGCCAAGGGCTGGCTCACTCCCGAGCAGGCTGCCCAGGCCCGTGAGATCATCGCCAAGGTGGGTGAGGAAACCCTCGCTTCCCTGGCTCAGAAGGAGCAGATGATTAACGGTATCGTGAACGGCCGTATCCAGAAGTTCCTGAAGGAGAACACCCTCATGGAGCAGGAATACCAGCTGTCCGACGACAAGGCCACCGTAGCCGCCGCCCTCAAGGCTGTGGATCCGGAAGCCAAGGTGCTTGCTTTCAAGCGCTTCTCCCTGGCCGACTAATCCGCCCGGTCATCCTGAGCGAAGTCGAAGGATCTGTTTTAGCGCCAGCCGGATAATCGGCTGGCGCTTTTTTTCGTATCTTTGCAGCTGCAATGACGCTATTCCTTACCGGCAGCCCAACCCGTTACGGGGAACCCGGCTTTACGGAGGACAACGGTTTCCTGGCCGCTGTCAAGGCGGCTTTGGCCAAGGTCACCGGCCCGGAGCGCCTGCCCAGGGTACTACTGGTGAGCGCAGCGCCGGACGACAAAGGCTTCACAAGTTCCGTGAAGAAGGGAATGACTACCTGCATCCATAAATCCGGCATCAAGACTGCGGAAATAGTGATGCTGGAGCGCAGTAACGCCGCCCGGACTCCGGAACTGGTGAAAAAGGCCGATTGGATCATCCTCTGCGGCGGGCACGTTCCCACCCAGAACCGCTTTCTCCACGAAATCGGCCTGAAAGAGCTGCTGCAAGGCTTCCAGGGCGTGATGATGGGCTGCAGTGCCGGCAGTATGAACTGTGCCGAAAACGTTTATTCCCATCCGGAACTGCCCGGGGAAGCCGTGGACCCGCAGTACCGCCGCTGGCTCAAGGGGTTGGGCCTCACGGAGATCAACCTCATTCCCCATTACGAGCAGGTGCGGTATGCGAAGGTGGACGGCCTGCGGCTGTTCGAAGACATTGCTTTCCCGGACAGTTTCGGCCATCGCTTCTACACCTTCCGGGACGGCGGATACATCCGGGTCCGGGACGGCCGCAGCGAGCTCCGCGGCGAGGGCTGGGAAATCTCCCAGGGCGGCATGCGCCATCTGTGCAACGAAAATCAATCTTATACGTTTATGAACTTAATATTTATTTCTCCCCATTTTCCGCAGACCTACTGGCACTTTTGTGCCGGGGCCAAGGCCAACGGCGTAAACGTGCTGGCCATTGCGGATGCCGACTACTGGAGCCTTCCCCAGGAGCTCCGCAGCAGCATATCGGACTACTACAAGGTGAACAACCTGGAGAATTACGAAGAGATGTACCGGGCCGTGGCCTGGCTGGCCCACAAATGGGGCCGGATAGACTGGATAGAATCCAACAACGAGTACTGGCTGGAGCAGGACGCGCGCCTGCGTACGGACTTCAACGTGAACAGCGGTCTCAAGACGGACCGCATCGCCGCCATCCGGAACAAGTCCGAGATGAAGAAGTACTACGCCCTGGGCGGCATCCCCACCGCCCGGCAGATCAAGGGTTCGGAAGGGGAGGCCAAAGTGAAGGCCTTCGTGAAAAAGACCGGTTATCCCATCATAGCCAAGCCCGACAGCGGAATGGGCGCCAGCGGCACCACCAAGATCCACAATGCCGATGAACTGGACGCCTGGTTCGCCGCCCATCCCCAGAACTTCGGCTATTATGTGATTGAAGAATTCATTACCGGCCTCCTGGTGAGTTACGATGCCATCTACAATGCCGAAGGGGAGCCCATCTTCGAGAACAACACCGTGTTCCCCACGCCCATCATGGAGATAGTGCACAATGATTTGGACACCTGCTACTGGACCAACAAGACCGTTCCGGCCAAACTGGCTGCCATCGGCCGTCGCACAGTGAGGGCCTTCGGCATCAAGAGCCGCTTCGTACACCTGGAGTTCTTCCAGCTGGACCGCGACCGTGAGGGCCTGGGCAAGAAGGGCGACTACGTGGGCCTGGAGGTGAATATGCGCCCGCCGGGAGGCTATACGCCGGATATGATGAATTTCGCCCACTCCACGGACGTGTACCAGATCTGGGCCGACATGGTGGCCTTCAACGAGCGCCGCAAGGGTGAGGGTGAGCAGTACTACTGCGCCTACGCCAGCCGTCGCGACGGCCACAGCTACAAACACTCACACGAAGAGATCTGGGCCCGCTACGGCTCCGCTATGTGTATGTGTGAACGCGTTCCGGACGCCCTTTCCGACGACCTGGGCAATATGGCCTACATGGCCCGTTTCCAGGACCGGAAAGAGATTGAACCCTTCTTCAGGTTTGTGACGGAATAGGTTCTCCTTTCAATTTACATACGAACTCCTCCGGACTCAGGAACTGGAGGAGTTCGTATTTTCCGTCATAGCGCTTGCGGAGTTTCTTGTCGCTTGTGACAAAGACATCACAACAAGTGTCCAGGGCACGGGACACCTGGGTGTCGTCCTCAAAGTCCCCGGAATCTTCCCTGATAGCATTCTTTATGTCGAATGTGCTTATATAGTCCACGTTGGTGTAGTTAGTCAACCACTCCGCAAAGCGGTAGAATTCACCTTGTTGGACTTGACCGCGCAGGGAATAAGCGGTGTCAAGAATGCTTTGGGTTGAAACGGCTGTTTCTATAAGATTCTTTTTCACGGCTTCCATTATTAGTACAGATGCAGGTGAAGAAGACCTATTGCCGATAATAACATCAAGCAAAACGTTCGTATCCAGAAATGCTTTAATCTTCATCGCTTAGTTCCTCCCATATATGTGCAAGTCTTGGATCTGCTTCCAGTTCTTCTTTTGTGGGCTCTTTCCAGTTTTTGATTCTAAAACTAAGTACTTCTTCCGACACTTTGAAGTCCGGTGGTAATACAGGCCATTCTACCCGGGATGCCCGGTCCAGAACCTCTTCCACATAGGCGTTGAAAGACTGGTTCTTCTGCTTGGCCCGGCGTTTTGCCTGAGCCATAATCCCCGGACGGAGACGAATGATGGTGCTGATTCTTGCAGTTTCCATGATGATATCACTTTTTGCAAAGTTATATCATTTCCGCCAATTAGTCAAATATTATAATCCTTTTTTGGCCGGCCGGCGGGTTTTTTCTCTGCGGAATCCAGCAGGATGAGGAACAATTCCTTGTGCGGGAATAGCCCTTAAATGGGAGAGGTGGGTGACAGAGGCGGGAGACCTCTCCCATAGGAAATGCCACAGAGCTGGCTTAGGAGGGGATTAGTTGGGAGAGGTCCTGGCATCGGCCGAGCCACCTCTCCCAAAAGTCGGCGTAGCACAGAATGAAGATGGGCATTATTTCATATCTCCAAAGATTTTTTTATCTTTGTAGTTACTGAAATAATAGCCATATGCCAAACAGTACAGGGCACATCGCGCAGGTCGTGGGACCGGTGGTGGATGTGCATTTCGATATCGCGGTGCGCAATGCCGAGATAGAACTTCCCCGGATAGAAGACGCCCTTGTGGTCAAGCGTCCGGACGGCCGCAACCTCATCCTGGAAGTGCAGCAGCACATTGGTGAAGACACCGTGCGCTGCGTGGCCATGGACTCCACGGACGGCCTCCGGCGGGGCCTGGAAGTGACTAACACAGAAAGGCCGATAGCCATGCCCACGGGCAGTCAGATCCGCGGCCGCGTGATGAATGTGACGGGAGACGCCATAGACGGAATGGGGGAACTGGAACGCCTGGAGACCCTGCCCATCCACCGGGACCCGCCCAAGTTCGAGGACCTCACCACCAGCCAGGAAGTGCTGTTCACCGGCATCAAGGTCATAGACCTGCTGGAGCCGTACCTCAAGGGCGGCAAGATCGGCCTGTTCGGCGGCGCCGGTGTGGGAAAGACCGTCCTCATCAAGGAACTCATCAACAACATTGCCAAGGCGCACAACGGCTTTTCCGTGTTCGCCGGCGTGGGGGAGCGTACCCGCGAGGGCAACGACCTCCTGCGGGAAATGATAGAATCCAAGGTAATCCGCTACGGAGACGCCTTTGAGAAAGCTATGGAAGAGGGCAAGTGGGACCTCTCCCTGGTGGATCCCAAGGAACTGGAGAAGAGCCAGGTGAGCATGGTCTTCGGCCAGATGAACGAACCCCCGGGCGCCCGTTCCAGCGTGGCCCTCAGCGGCCTCACCCTGGCCGAAAGCTTCCGCGACTCCCAGAAGGCCGACGACCCCAAGGACATCCTCCTGTTCATAGACAACATCTTCCGTTTCACCCAGGCCGGTTCGGAGGTATCGGCCCTGCTGGGGCGTATGCCCTCGGCCGTGGGTTACCAGCCCACCCTGGCCACGGAAATGGGTAAGATGCAGGAACGCATCACCTCCACCAAGAACGGCTCCATCACCTCCGTGCAGGCCGTATATGTTCCGGCCGACGACCTTACGGACCCGGCGCCGGCCACCACCTTCACCCACCTGGACGCCACCACGGTGCTAAGCCGTAAAATCACCTCCCTGGGCATATATCCGGCCGTGGACCCGCTGGAAAGCACCTCCCGCATCCTGGACCCCAACATAGTGGGGAAGGCCCATTACGACACGGCCCAGCGCGTGAAACAGATTCTCCAGCGCAACCAGGAACTCCAGGACATCATTGCCATCCTGGGTATGGACGAACTCTCCGACGAAGACAAGACCACCGTGAACCGCGCCCGCCGCGTGCAGCGCTTCCTGTCCCAGCCTTTCTTCGTGGCCGAACAGTTCACCGGTGTGAAAGGTGTGATGGTCTCCATCGAAGACACCATCAAGGGCTTCAACATGATCCTGGACGGAGAAGTGGATTACCTGCCGGAGCAGGCTTTCCTGAATGTGGGTACCATAGAGGACGCCATAGCCAAGGGCGAGAAGATCCTGGCGGCCGCAAGTGCAAAATAGGCCGATTTTGCACTTGGGAGGCATAAAAACATAGTTGCCAAGTGCAAAAATGGCCCAATTTGCACATGGAATTGAATATGGATGTAATTAAGTTGCATATTCTGAGTCCCGAGGGGACTTTGGTGGAAACGGCGGTATCCCTGGTGTCGCTGCCGGGTATCGTGAGCCCGTTCACCGTGCTCCCGGGCCACGCCGCCCTGGTGACGGCCCTGGTGGCCGGGAACATCCGCTATGTGGAAGACGGCGCGGAAAAGCGCCTTCCCATCCGCGAGGGCTTCGTGGAAGTGAAGGACAATGAGGTAAACGTGTGCGTGGAGGTATGATCCTAACGCTGCTCATATCGCTTTTCTTATTGCAATTTGCTGGAGGGGAGAGTGTCTCCGCCTCCGCGAAAAATTATGCCGATGCTCCGGCGGAGGCAACTTCCCCTCCAGAGGCTGAAGAAATCAATGTGCCGGAAATCATCTTCGGACACATCGGCGACGAATATGAGTGGCACCTGCTGGAGTGGAAAGGGAAACCCATTGCCATCCCGCTGCCGTGCATCGTGATAGAGGATGGCGTGCACGTGTTCACGCTGCACCACGCGACCGAAAACGGATATGCGCTGAATGAAGACGGAAAGCTGGTGAACGCCGTTACGGGCAAGCGCCCGCTGGACCTGTCCATCACCAAGAACGTGCTGTCGGTGATGATGAGCAGCCTCCTGCTGCTGGCCATCATCCTGCTCACGGCCCGCTGGTACCGCCGGCACGATGCGCAGGAGGAAGCCCCCAGGGGCCTGGCGGCGGCCGTGGAGCCGCTGCTGCTCATTCCCTACAATATGGCGCGGGAGAATATCGGCCCGGACTACAAGCGCTATGCGCCGTATCTGTGTATGGCGTTCCTGTGGATCCTCCTTAACAACTTCCTGGGAATCATTCCCTTCTTCCCGGGGGGAGCCAACCTCACCGGCAACATCGCCATTACGATGGTGCTGGCCCTGTGCACCTTCTTTACGGTGAATCTCACGGGTACCAAGCATTATTACAAAGAGATATTTGCCCCGGACGTGCCGGGGTTCCTGAAACCCATTATGCCGGTGATAGAGGTGTTCAGCGCCTTTATGAAACCGGTTTCCCTTACCATCCGGCTGTTCGCCAATATGCTGGCCGGCCATATTATGATCCTGAGTATGGTGTGCATCATTTTCATAGTGGCCAAATACGGACCGCTCCTGAGCGGGGGAATGACGGTGGTGAGCGTGCTCTTCGGCGTGTTCCTGGACGCGCTGGAGTGCCTGGTGGCGTTTATCCAGGCCTACGTTTTTACTATGCTCAGCTCCATTTACATAGGACTGGCAAGGGCACGGGAAGAATGATACTTTTAAATTATTGATATTATGTTACTTACTACTATGATTCTGCAAGCCGCGGCAGGTGCCGCCCTTGGTAAGGTGGGTGCCGCCATCGGTGCCGCCATCGCTGCTCTGGCGGGTGCCATCGGCATTGGTAAGATTGGTAAATCCACTATGGAGGCCATCGCCCGTCAGCCGGAAAGCTCCGGCAACCTGCGTACGTCCATGATTATTGCTGCCGGTATGGTGGAAGGCGCCGCCCTGTTCGCCATCATCGTGTGCCTGCTGGTTGTATTGCTGAAGTAACTTATGAGCCTTGTAACTCCCGATATCGGCCTCATCTTCTGGATGGTCGTTATCTTCGGCATTGTGTTTTTCCTGCTGGCCAAGTTTGGTTTTCCCATCATAACTTCCAGCGTGGAAAAGCGCAGTGACAGGATTGCCCAGTCCCTGAAGGATGCCGATGAGATTGAGGCGAGGATGGCCTCCTGGAAGGTGGAGCAGGCCCGGATGATGGAGGACGTGCGCAGGCAGCAGAGCGCCATCCTGAAGGAGGCGGCGGAGACCCGCAGCCGTA
>JAEEQF010000095.1 GCA_016285175.1 Bacteroidales bacterium | reverse complement strand
GTACGAAACTCTCGCCCAGGGTTTCACCTTGGGCGCTCTTGAGGGAACGGTCCAGGGTGAGGGTGAGGTCTCCACGGCGGTTCTCGTAGAAAACCTGCAGCAGGGAATCCTGCACCTGCACATAGCTGCGGCCGGCGCCTTCCAGTTCCACCATGCCCCGGAGGGTGGCGTTGGAAGGGGTCTTGGAGAACACTACGTCAATGCTGGGGGTGTCTCCGCCCACTTCCCGCACCCTTACCACGCGGAAGGGGCGTCCGTTGTCCGGCTCCGGCTTTTCCAGGGCCTTGGGCGATGCGCCGCGGCCCTTCACGGTGAAGCCGAAATGGAACTGCTTCAGGGCCTCTTCGCTCACCTCCGTAATCTTGTCCAGGTCTATGCTCACAGTATAGGTCTGGCCCACCTTGAGGGCGCCTTCTTCCGGAACGTAGCTCACCGAAGAGGGGGAGTTCCAGCGGACACTGCCCGGGAGGGAGGGGCTTATATTGAACAGGCCTGCGCTCTGGCGGGCAGCCTCCTCAATATCACCGGTGAAGTCTACCCGGATTACGGCGTCATCGGCGATGATACCGCCCGTGTAGGCCTTGATGTACTCGGCGAAAGCCGTGTCCGGGCTTTCTGCCGCATTCTTTTTACTGCCGCAGGAGAAGGCGGCAAAGACAGCCGTTGCCAGGACGGCCAGTCGCAGAATGGAATGTTTCATATACACTACTTATTTAGGTTTTAATATTGTTCCACAGTTTCCTTCAGGCGGCGGAGGCCTTCCAGGAGTACGGTGCGGGGGCAGGCTATGTTAAGCCGCTCGAAACCTTCCCCGGCGGCGCCGTAGATGGTGCCCGTGCTAAGCACCAGTCCGTGCTTCTTGAGCTGCTCCGCAAAACGCTCGCTGAACCCTTCCAGGGGTTCTCTGGGATGCATCACGCCGCGGCAGTCCAGCCACATGAGGTAGGTGCCCTCCAGGGGCGGGGCGGTGATTCCGGGAAGCTCGTCTTCCAGGAAGCAATATACGGTGCGGGCGTTGTGCCAGAGATAGCCGCGCAGCTGGTCCAGCCAGGCTTCCCCCTGGTTGTAGGCGGCCTGCAGGGCCGTTACGCCAAACACGTTCACGTCGCAGCACTCATTGTCGTTGATGGCCCTGTCCATCTTCTTGAGGATCTCCGGGTCTTTGGCAAAGATGTTGGCAATCTGGATGCCGGCAATGTTGAAGGCCTTGGTGGGGGAGATGCAGGAGACGGAGTTGCGCACCAGCTCCTCCGGCAGGGTGGCCCAGGGGGTATAGTCGTGGCCGGGGTAGGTGAGTTCGCAGTGGATCTCATCGGCCACTACAAAGACCTTGTGCCGGAGGCAGATCTCTCCCATCCGCTCCAGCTCCTCCCGGGTCCAGACGCGTCCGGCGGGGTTGTGGGGGTTGCACAGGAGGAAGACCCGGGCCTGGGAGACCTTGTCCTCAAAGTCTTCCCAGTCTATGGTATAGAGCCCGTCCTCATAATGCAGTGGATTCTCCAGCTGGACGCACTTGTTGTTGCGGATGGCGGGGAAGAAGGCGTTGTAGCAGGGCGTTTGCACCAGCACCTTGTCGCCGGGCACCGTCATGGCCTTGATGGCGGCGGAATAGGCTGCAATCACCCCGGTGGTGGGAACGATGTTCTCCCGGAGGATGCCCTCCCACCCGTGCCGGCGGGAAAACCAGCGGCCGATGGCTTCAAAATAGCTGTCGGGCACCAGTTCATACCCGAAGACGCCATGGTCCAGGCGCCGTTGCAGCGCCTCCTGGATTTCCGGCGCGATGCGGAAGTCCATATCGGCCACCCACATGGGCAGGGCGCCCGGGTACAGGTCCCACTTCACGCTCTCGGTGTTCCGGCGGTCTACTATTTCGTCAAAATTATACATGTTCGGTTATAATCTCACAATTGCCGGGTGCCTTGATGTTGGCGTCCAGGATAATCTCTCCGATACTCCCGGCGCGGATGCTCCCGCTGCGGGGGTTCTTCACGGAATGGACGGCGCCCTGGATGGTGGCCTGGACGGAGCTGTACTCGAAGGCCAGATCGGCATCCGGCTCGAAGCTGCAGTACTCCAGGACCAGGTTCTCGCAGTAGCACAGGGGCTGGGTGCCGCCAATGTGGCAGTTCACCAGGCGGAGGTTCTTGGAATACCAACCCAGGAATTCCCCCTGGATGCGGGAGTCGTACACGGTCACGTTCTCGCTTTCCCAGAAGGCGTCCTTGGTGTCCATATCGGCATTCCGGATAACCGCGTTCCGGGCATACTGGAAGGAGTAGTTGCCCTGGAGGCGGAAACCGTCAATGTCCATGTTGTCCGTGTGCATGAAGATATAATCGGCCTTCCTGGCCTCTACATTGCGGAGCACCACGCCGCTGCAGTCCCAGAAGGTTTCCAGGGCGTTGGGCAGCTGCACGTTCTCCAGATACGTATCCGTGATCCGGCGGAACATCTTGGGGGCTTCCACCAGCGTATCGTACATCTTGCAGTGGCGGGTATACCACAGGGCGGCGCGGGCGCCTTCCCGGAAGATGCAGTTCCGGATGGTGAATCCGTCGCACTCCCAGAAGGGGTATTTCCCGTTAAACTCGCAGTTGACGGCCTCTATGCCGGCCCCTTCCTTGAGAGACGACTCTCCCGGGCCGATTTTTACATTTTCCAGGCGCAGTCCGTTCCGGCGCACATACAGAGGGCGTTCTCCCTCAAAATATTGGTCTTTGATAGATTCCATAATTAATACAAAGATAATAATTTTGACGGGAACTGCCAAGGGGGGTGTTTGATACATCCTGAAGTTTTTGTACCTTTGTGAAAACCCGTGAATAATAATCTTTATAATATTCAGTTATGAAAAGAATCCTGATGCTTTTGGGAACTGCCATCCTTGCCGCCGTCATGCTCAGTTCCTGCTCCAAGGAGCCTTCTGCAACGTCCATCCAGGGCAAGTGGAAATTCAATAAGGAGGTTGCCCAGCTGCTTTCCGGCAGCAAGATTGTGTCGGAAGAGGCCTTATATGCTTCTTCGGAACTGATTGATTTCTATTTTGAATTCAATGCGGACAAGACTTTCACCACCCTGGGCGTGTTCCCGGGAGAAGGTTCTACCGCCACCACCGGCACCTATGCAGTTTTTGACAACAAACTGGTTCTCACTTCTTCCGAGATGTCGGAAACCTTCATCATAGAATCGGTGTCTTCCTCGGAGCTGGTCCTTCTCACAGAGGAGGGTATTTCGGACGAAGGGGATTCATTTACCTATAAAATAATGTGGTACTTTAACAAGATGAAATAACGCCTTTGAAAGGCCACTGCCAATTTGTCAGTCCTTTGGGGCTGGCACAGCAGTTGATATCTCTAAGCCGTCCTTCCTTTTGGGAGGGCGGTTTTTTGGAACTTTAAAAACACAAATAATTATGCTAAGACCGTTAGGAACCAGAGTGGTGATCGAGCCCAAAGAGGCCGAGACCATGACCGCCGGGGGCCTGTATATCCCGGACAATGCCAAGGAAAAACCCCAGCAGGGAGTTATTGTTGCCGTGGGCCCCGGCTCCAAGGATGAACCCATGGAGGTGAAAGTGGGCGAGACAGTGCTCTATGGCAAGTACGCCGGCACGGAGGTCACCGTGGACACCAAGAAGTACCTCATCGTAAAGCAGAGTGACATTTTAGCAATCCTGTAAGTTATGGCAAAGGAAATCAAATTCAATACAGACGTCCGCGCCGCCATGAAGGAAGGCGCAGACGCATTGGCTAACGCCGTTAAGGTAACCCTGGGTCCCAAGGGCCGCAATGTGGTTATCTCCAAGAAGTTCGGTGCTCCGCAGATTACAAAGGACGGTGTCACCGTGGCCAAGGAAGTGGAGCTGGAAGACCAGTTCCAGAACATGGGCGCGCAGATGGTGAAGGAGGTCGCCTCCAAGACCAACGAGCAGGCCGGCGACGGTACCACCACCGCCTCCGTGCTGGCCCAGGCCATCATCAACGTGGGCCTCAAGAACGTTACCGCCGGTGCCAATCCCATGGACCTCAAGCGCGGTATCGACAAGGCCGTCAAGGCCGTTGTGGACAACCTCAAGGCCCAGAGCCAGGCTGTGGGCGAGGACTACTCCAAGATTGAGCAGGTGGGTACCGTATCGGCCAATAATGATGCCCACATCGGCAAACTCATCGCCGATGCCATGGCCAAGGTGAAGAAGGACGGCGTGATCACCGTGGAGGAAGCCAAGGGCACGGAGACGGAGGTGAAGGTTGTGGAAGGCATGCAGTTCGACCGCGGCTACATCTCCCCGTACTTCATGACCAACGGCGACAAGATGGAAGCTGTCCTGGACGATGCCTACATCCTGCTCACGGACAAGAAGATTGCCAACATGGAAGACCTGATGCCGGTGCTGGAGCCCGTGGCCCGCGAAGGCCGCTCGCTGCTCATCATTGCCGAAGACGTTGAGGGCCAGGCCCTTACCACCCTGGTGGTGAACCGCCTCAGGGGCACCCTGAAGGTGGCTGCCGTAAAGGCTCCGGGCTTTGGCGACCGCCGCAAGGAAATGCTGCAGGACATTGCAACCCTCACCGGTGCAGTGGTCATCAGCGAAGAACGCGGCTTCACCCTCCAGAACGCCAACGTGCAGATGCTGGGTAAGGCCGAAAAGGTTACCATCACCAAGGAGAACACCACCATCGTGGGCGGTGCAGGCGACCAGGCCGCCATCAAGGACCGGGCCGACCAGATCCGCGCCCAGATAGAGACCACCAAGAGCGACTATGACCGCGAGAAGCTCCAGGAGCGCCTGGGCAAGCTGGCCGGCGGTGTGGCCGTGATTTACGTGGGTGCTACCACGGAGGTGGAGATGAAGGAGAAGAAAGACCGCGTGGACGATGCCCTCAATGCCACCCGCGCAGCCGTGGAAGAAGGTTACCTGCCGGGCGGCGGCGTGGCCTATATCCGTGCTGCAGAAGCTCTCAAGGGCCTTAAGGGAGAGAACGAGGACGAGACCACCGGTATCCGCATCATCGAGCGTGCCATCGAGGAACCGCTCCGCCAGATTGCCGCCAACGCCGGGGTGGAGGCTTCCGTAATCATCAACAAGATCCGCGAAGGCAAGGCCGATTTCGGCTATAACGCGCGCACGGGCGAGTACGTTAATATGTACGAGGCCGGTGTGATCGATCCCACCAAGGTGGCCCGCGTGGCCCTGGAGAACGCCGCTTCCGTTGCCGGTATGTTCCTTACCACCGAGTGCGGTATCGTGGACATTCCAGAACCCGCTCCGGCCGCCCCTGCCATGCCCGCCGGCGGAATGATGTAATACCTGACAATCAATAGCTTATATATTTCTCCCTGTGATTCCCGTCACAGGGAGATTTGTTTAACCGCCTGATAATGATTATCTTTATTGCATGAAAAAGATATTGCTTCACCTTGCCATGCTGGGCGTCCTGGGCGGCGCCGCTGGCTGCTCTTCTCCGGAGCAGTGGGCCCCTGCCGGGGACCGGATCCGTACAGAGTGGGGAGAAACCGTAGATCCGCAAAACGTGCTTCCGGAGTATCCCCGTCCGCAGATGATGCGGGAAGACTGGTTGTCGCTGAATGGCCTGTGGGACTATGCGGTGCTGCCGCAGGAGGCGGATCACCCCGAAGGAGCGGACGGCAAGATCCTGGTGCCTTTCTGCATAGAGTCCTCCCTTTCCGGGGTGGGACGGCATGTCCAGGCCGATGAGGCGCTCTGGTACCGGACGGAATTCAGGGTGCCCAGGGGTTGGAAAGAGCGCGTGCTGTTGCACTTCGGCGCCGTGGACTGGCAGGCCGATGTCTGGCTGAACGGACAGTATGTGGGACAGCATACCGGCGGTTACACTGCCTTCTCCTTTGATATTACATCTTATTTGAAGCGGGGACGGCAAACGCTGGAGGTCCGGGTGCTGGACGGCACGGACAATGACCTGCAGCCGCGCGGGAAACAGGTCTCCAATCCTTCCGGTATCTGGTATACGCCTGTGACGGGTATTTGGCAGGGCGTCTGGCTGGAGCCGGTTCCGGAAACATCCATAGAACGGTATTCCGTTATCCCGGACCTCTCCGGCTGGTCCTTTACGGTCTTCGCCCCGGAGGCGCAGGAGGGTGACCGGGCGGTGGTGACCGTCCGGGAAGGCGCCGTGGGTTATGGCGTGGAAGACCCTGCCGGTGCAGTGCTTGCTTCCGTCTCCGCCGTTCCGGGACAGCCGGTGCGCGTGGATGTCCCGCAGCCTCAGCTCTGGTCCCCGGAATCTCCCTATCTGTATGCCGTGGAGATCGGCCTGGAGAGGGATGGAAAGGTGCTGGATACGGTAAAGGGGTACGCCGCTCTCCGCACGGTGGGGGAGGTCAGGGACGCTGCCGGGTTCAAGCGGATCGGCCTTAACGGGGCGCCGTATTTCCAGTTCGGTCCGCTGGACCAGGGCTGGTGGCCGGACGGACTCTATACCGCCCCTTCGGATGAGGCGCTTCGCTTCGACATCGCCAAAACGCGGGATTTCGGCTTTAACATGATCCGCAAGCATATCAAGGTGGAGCCGGAGCGCTGGTACACCTGGTGCGACCGTATGGGCATTGTGGTCTGGCAGGACATGCCGTCCATTTCGGACAGCCGTCATGGCCGATGGGAGCAGTGGAAATGGGCCTCTCCGGAGGATGATTCCCAGCTTGCCCCTCAGGCGCAAGATACCTATTATAAAGAATGGGGAGAGATTATCGGCCAGCTTGCCAATCATCCGTCCATAGTGGTTTGGGTTCCCTTCAACGAGGGTTGGGCCCAGTTCCGCACGGAAGAGGCCGTTTCCTTTACCAAAAAGGCCGATTCAAGCCGCCTCGTCAATTCCGCCTCCGGTGGCAACTCCTATCCGGTAGGGGATATCTTCGACAGCCACAATTATCCGGACCCGCACATGAAATTCACTTCCGGGGGTCTCCAGATAGACGTGCTGGGAGAGTATGGCGGCATCGGGTGGGCCGTGGAGGATCATCTGTGGCAGCCGGACCGCAACTGGGGCTATGTACAGTATCATAGCGGGGAAGAGGTGTTTACCCAGTACGAGGAGTTTGCCCGCCAGCTTATTCCCACCATTGCCCAGGGCGTTTCGGCGGCGGTCTATACCCAGACTACGGATGTGGAAATTGAGGTGAACGGCCTCATGACCTATGACCGGAAAGTGATAAAAATGGACGAAAATAAGCTACGTGCTGTGAATCAGGCGGTTATCAAATCACTGTAAGGAGATTTAAAAAAATTTTAAAAAAATCTTCAAAAAAAATTTGCAAGTTCGGAAAAAGTTACTACCTTTGCAGTCCCGTTCGGAAACGAGCGGGATTTTTACGCAAAAAAGTTCATTGAAAAGACTGAAAGGAAAGTACAAGCAAGTACCGGAAAAGTGTAACAC
>JAEEQF010000094.1 GCA_016285175.1 Bacteroidales bacterium | reverse complement strand
GCATCGCGTTCAGCACGGCCAGTACGGTTACGCCCACGTCGGCAAAGACGGCCATCCACATAGTGGCCAGGCCCAGCGCGGCCAGTATCAGCACGGCCACTTTGATGCCGATGGCCAGCCAGATGTTTTCTTTCGCTATCCGGAGCGTCCGGCGGGCGATGCGTACTGCCAGCGCAATCTTAGAGGGTTTGTCGTCCATCAGCACCACGTCGGCGGCCTCGATGGCGGCGTCGCTGCCCAGGGCGCCCATGGCGATACCTACATCGGCCCGGGTGAGGACCGGAGCGTCGTTGATGCCGCCTCCCACGAAGGCTAAAGTCCCTTCCTTCAGGAGTTTCTCCACCTCAGACACCTTGTCGGCCGGCAGCAGCTGGGCGTGATATTCGTCCACCTGCAGGGCTTCCGCCACGACGGCGGCAACGCTTTCCTGGTCACCGGTAAGCATCACGGTTTTGCCGATACCCGCAGCTTTCAGGGCGGCGATGCCTTCGGCGGCATCGGCCTTGATGCGGTCGCTGATGACGATGTGTCCGGCGTATTCCCCGTCGATGGCCACGTGGATGATGGTGCCGCTGTGGTGGCAGGGATGCCAGGCGGCGCCCAACCTGTCCATGAGTTTGCTGTTGCCCACGGCCACTTTCTTTCCGTTGACGGTGGCGATGATGCCATGGCCGGCGGTTTCTTGGATGCCTTCTACGGTACAGTCATCGGCCTCGTTGGGATAGGCATTCCGGAGCGCCATGGCGATGGGGTGCGTGGAATGCCGTTCCACGTGGGCTGCCAGGTGCAGAAGCTCCGTCTGGTCAATCACTTCCGGATGTACGGCAGTCACTTCAAAAACGCCTTCCGTGAGGGTGCCGGTTTTGTCAAAGACCACGGTCTTCACCTGCGACAGCTTGTCCACCAGGTTGGAACCCTTGATGAGGATGCCCTTGCGGGAAGCACCGCCCAGGCCGCCGAAGAAGGTGAGCGGCACGGAAATGACCAGGGCGCAGGGGCAGGAAACCACCAGGAACATAAGGCCGCGGTAAATCCAGGTGGCCCATTCGCCGGTGATGAGGCCCGGCACTACGGCTACCAGTACGGCCAACGCCACCACGATGGGAGTATAAACTTTAGCGAACCGGGTAATGAAGCTTTCGCTCCGGGACTTGTTTTCGGCGGCATTCTCCACCAGGTCCAGGATCTTGGCGGCGGTGGATTCGCCGAAGGCCTTGGTGGTCCTTACGCGCACCACGCCGCTCAGGTTCACGCAGCCGGAGAGGATCTCGTCGCCTTCGTGAATGCTCCGGGGAACGCTTTCACCCGTGAGGGCAACGGTGTCCAGGGAGGAGTGGCCTTCCAGCACAATACCGTCCATCGGCACTTTCTCGCCGGGCTGTACCAGGATAATCTCGCCGGGGGTAACGTCCTCGGGCCTAACCGTTTCCAGTTTTCCGCCCCGCTCCACGTGCGCGCTGTCGGGCCGGATGTCCATCAGATGGGCGATGCTTTTGCGGGAGCGTCCTTCGGCCAATTCTTCAAAGAGCTCGCCCACCTGGAAGAAGAGCATTACAAATACCGCTTCCGGGAACTGCGTCTCGGCCCCGGGCATAAAGCCGATGCCCAGCGCACCCAACGTGGCCACGCTCATCAGGAAGTCTTCGCTGAGGGCCTCGCCGTGGAAGAGCCCTTCGGCCGCTTCCTTCAGCGTGTCCCAGCCAACTACCAGGTAAGGCACCAGGAACAGCAGCAGGTACTGCCAGGTGGCCCAGTCGGTCTTTTTCTCAACGATCACAGCGGCGGCCAGCAGCACGGCGGCCACGATGATCTTGATCAATCGGCCGTGCCCTTCCTCTTCCTCGTGGTGATGATGGTGATGCCCGTGCCCATGCTCATGCTCATGCTCATGTTCATGGCAGTGGCACTCTTCGTGATGGTGATGATGGTCTTCGTGTATCATGGTGTCCTTTGTTTTCTGCTGCAAAGATACACCACCTCCCGTGCAACCGGGTTGCAATCAGCAGTACATCCCGCCGTTCACGGCAATTACCTGGCCGGTAACATAGGCCGAAAGGTCCGACGCCAGGTACAGCGCCGTGTTGGCGATATCCTCCACGGTACCACCCCGCTTGAGGGGGATCATCTTGAGATATTCGTCCTTGACGGCCTGCGGCAGGGCATCCGTCATTTCGGAAATGATGAAGCCCGGGGCGATGGAATTGGCGCGGACTCCGCGCGGACCCATTTCCTTGGCAACGGATTTGGCCATGGCGATGAGGCCGGCCTTGGAGGCCGAATAGTTCACCTGGCCGGGATTGCCTGTCTGGCCGGCGATGGAAGCCATATTGATGATGCTGCCGCCCTTCTGGCGGGCCATTACGGGAACCACGGCGTGCAGGAAATTGAAGGCGCCCTTCATATTGACGGCTATAACGGCATCCCACTGCTGCTCGCTCATCCGCATCACCAGGCCGTCCTTGGTGATGCCGGCGTTGTTCACCAGCACGTCAATCCGGCCGAAATCCTTCATAATCTCCTCCACCACAGCCTGCGTTTCCTCAAAATTGGCGCAGTTGGAGGCATAGCCCTTCACCTTGCGGCCCAGGGCCTCCACCTCCCGGATGGTCTCCTGGGCAGTGTCGTTGATTACCAGGTCCGTAAAGGCTATATCGGCCCCTTCCGAGGCAAATTTAAGGGCAATGGCTTTGCCGATTCCGCGAGCGGCGCCTGTAACCAGGGCCACCTTTCCGTCTAAAAGTCCCATAGATTCTAAGCTAATTACACCACAAAGATAATGATTTTTGGCTATCTTTGCAGTTCCAAAGCATCTAACTATGCAAAGTCACATCAGAGATATCAACCTGTGGGAAAGCGGCGAGCTCAAACTCAGCTGGGTCCGCGCCCACATGCCCCTGCTGGAGGGAATCGAAAAGGATTTTCGCAACTCGCAGCCCTTCAAGGGTTTGAAGGTGGCCCTCAGCGTGCACCTGGAAGCCAAGACCGCCCACCTGTGCGAGGTAATGGCCGCCGGCGGGGCCCAGATGTACATCACCGGCTCCAACCCCCTGAGCACGCAGGACGACGTAGCCGCCGCCCTGGTGCACGAAGGCCTCAACGTCTTTGCCATCCACGGCTGCACGGAAGAGGATTATTTTGCCGATATCCGCCGCGTGCTGGAAGTGGGTCCCAACATCATCATCGATGACGGCGGAGACCTGGTCACCACCCTGCACAACGAATTCCCGGAGCTGCTGCCGGGCGTGATCGGCGGCTGCGAGGAAACCACTACCGGCATCCTGCGCCTGAAGGCCATGGACGCCGCCGGCAAGCTCACCTTCCCCATGATGCTGGTGAACGACGCCGACTGCAAACACCTCTTTGACAACCGCTACGGCACGGGCCAGAGCGTGTGGGACGGCATCAACCGCACCACCAACCTCATCGTGGCCGGCAAGAACGTAGTGGTGGCCGGCTACGGCTGGTGCGGCAAGGGTGTGGCCATGCGGGCCAAGGGACTGGGCGCGGAAGTAATTGTAACAGAGGTAGATCCCGTGAAGGCCATGGAGGCCGTGATGGACGGGTTCAAGGTGATGCCCATGCTGGAGGCCGCTCCGCTGGGAGACTTCTTCGTCACCGTCACCGGCTGTGCCGATGTAATCGGCCCGGAGGCTTTCCTCCGGATGAAGGACGGCGCCATCTGCTGCAACGCCGGACACTTCGACGTGGAAGTGGCCGTAGCCAGGCTGAAGGCCATGGCGGTGAGCCATCGGCCCGCCCGGAATAACATCGAAGCCTATGAGCTGGAAAACGGAAAAACGGTTTACGTGATTGCCGAAGGCCGCCTGGTGAACCTGGCCGCCGGCGACGGACATCCGGCCGAGATTATGGACATGTCCTTCGCCATCCAGGCCCTCAGCGCCCGCTATCTGGCCGACAACCGGGGCAAACTTACCCGGAAACTGAATAACGTTCCCGCCCAGATTGACCGGGAGGTAGCCTTCCGCAAGCTCAAGGACTGGGGCGTGGAGATCGACCGGCTCACGGAAGAACAATACAAATACCTTTACGGAGAATAATGGCACTCATTCCCATATACTGGTGGAACAAGGAAGTCCGCAACTTCAAGATTTCCCAGGAGAAATTCACCAAGCAGCCGTGGGCCAACGGGATTATCCTGCTGGGCTGCGTGGTGGTGGCCATGCTGCTGGCCAACCTGCCCTTTACCAAGCACGCCTACCACGCTTTCCTGAACACAGGGTTCACCATGAACATCCAGTCGCCGGACGGCAGCATCAACTGGGTGTTCCCGCACGGCATGACGGTGGAGAAGTTCATCAACGACATCCTCATGGTCATCTTCTTCTTCACGGTGGGTCTGGAAATCAAGCGGGAAGTGGTGTGTGGGGAGCTTTCCTCCTTCAAAAAGGCCATCCTGCCCGTGATAGCGGCTTTTGGCGGCGTGGTCTTCCCCGCCCTCATTTACGCCATCGTGAATCACGGCACCTTATCGGCCTCCGGCTGGGGCATCCCCACAGCCACGGACATTGCCTTTGCGGTGGGCATCCTTTCCATCCTGGGCGACAAGGTGCCCGTTTCCCTGAAGGTGTTCCTCACGGCCCTTGCCATTGCCGATGACCTGATTGCCATCCTGGTGGTGGCCTTCTTCTACGGCGGCGCCATCCGGCTTCCGCTGCTGTTCATCGCCCTCATGGTAATCCTGTTCGTGGCCCTCATGAAGAAACTGGGAGAGAAGCGGCTCCTCTTTTATTTCATCCCCGCCATCATCGTGTGGTTCCTGTTCTATTACAGCGGCATCCATGCCACCATGACGGGTGTGGTCATCGCCCTGCTCATCCCCATGGACGCCCGTTACAACAAGGCCAAGTTCCACCGGCGCGCCAAGATCCTTTACGAAGGCCTGGTGGAATCCGAGCAGTCCTCCGGAGGAAGCTTCCCCAACGGCCCGCAGCGCCACTATCTGCGCCGCCTGAGCAGCCTCACCAAGAAGACCATCCCGCCTTCCTACCGGCTGGAGCACAAGCTGAATCCCATCGTAAACTTTGCCATCATGCCCATCTTCGCCCTGGCCAATGCCGGCGTGGAGATTCCGGACCTGTCGTATTTCAACATCTTCCGCGTGGATCCGGCATTGGGCGGCGTGGGGCTGGGTATCTTCCTGGGATTGCTGTTGGGAAAACCCGTCGGCATCACCCTCGCCTCCTGGATCTCCATCAGGTGCAAGGTGGGAGAGATGCCCGCCAAGGCCACCTGGCCCATGCTGTTTGCCGTGGCCTGCCTGGGCGGTATCGGCTTTACCATGAGCATCTTTGTGGATACGCTTTCCTTTGCGGGAGAGGGCATTACGCCGGAGGTGACCCAGCATCTGAGGGATGCCGGAAAGATTGCCGTTTTAATGGGCTCCGTGTGCTCGGGCATCCTGGGATCGGCCCTCATCAGTGTGGTATCGAAATTGCAGAGGAGGAAGGAAAGCCTTGCATCTTAGCAAGTTATTCCTTATGTTTGCATAAATAAATCTGATTACCATGAAAAAAGCTTTTGCCCTTTTTGCCATCACACTGCTGTCTGTCGGCATCCTGAGCGCCCGTAAACCGGACCATGTTTCAGTAGTATCCGGCAACGTGAAGATCCTGGGGGAAAAAGAAACCCTCTGCTCTGTAAAATTTGACTATTCCCAAACGCAGGTGGACGAAAAACCCCTCATGGAATATCTTAAGGAAAAAGGAGACGACTATGTGGAAGACTGGGACGAGGAAGCCACTTTCGCCCAGCAGTACTTCTATGCCTCCTTCAATGACGAGAATTCCCGTGGCCTGCAGGTATTTCCCTTCGGCGAGGAATCCATCTATGCCTATGAAATGACCATCCACGTGAATGAGCTGGACCTGGGAGAAGGCGGAAGCATGTTCAATCCCTGGGCCCGCAGGGATGCAGGCGGCATGAAGATGTCCGGCACCATAGAAATCAAGGACAAAGCAAGCGGAGAGCTTGTCCTTGTCCTTAAAGTGGATGGTATCAAAGGGGAGAGCCATGTGAGCCAGCGGGTTCGCATGGGCCTCATGTACGACAATCTGGCCGAAGAGATTGCCGAACTGAACTAACGGGCGGCCGCCATGGCGGCTTCCACATCATCAGGACTTACAGGCAGGCGCTGGGGACCCAATCTCCTGGCGCCTGTCTCCGTTACCAGGACATCGTCTTCCAGGCGGATGCCGCCAAAGTCGTAATACCCTTCCAGCTTGGAGTAGTTCACGAAATCATAGCCCAGGCCTTCCTTCTTGAACTTTTCTATGAGCGCCGGGATGAAATAGATGCCCGGTTCGTCCGTAATCACATGGCCGGGTTTCAAGCGGCGGGCCATCCTTAACGAACCCAGGCCCAGCTGTTTGGCGCGGGTCTGGTCCGGATCATAGCCCACCAGGTTTTCTCCCAGGTCCTCCATGTCGTGTACATCCAGGCCCATGTTGTGGCCCAGTCCGTGCGGCTGGAACAGGCCGGCGATACCCTTGGCCACCATCTCGTCCAAGTCTCCCTTTACGAGACCCAGCGCAGAAAGGCCTTCCAGCATCTTGCGGGCCGTGGCCAGATGCACCTCCCTGTAGGTGATTCCGGGCTTGGTGAGGCTGAAAGCCAGCTGGTTGCAATCATAGACAATCTGATAGACCTCCCGCTGCTTCTGGGTGAACTTGCCGCTGGTGGGATACGTGCGGGTGAAGTCGCTGGCATAATGCTCGTTGCTCTCCACGCCGGCATCGATGACCATGAGTTTGCCCGGCTGGATTATCTTGTCGTGAATATGGTTGTGCAGGGTTTCTCCGTGCTGGGTGAGGATGGTGGGGAAGGAAACGCCCCAGCCCTTGGCCAGCGCCACACCTTCCATCTTACCCACGATGTCCTGCTCTACAATGCCGATTTTAATGGAATCCCGAGCCACGGAATGCATCTCGTAGCCCAGGGCACAGGCTGCGTCAATAGCCTCTATTTCAAGATCTTCCTTGATAAGGCGCATAGAAATGACCGCCTCCGTGAGCGGACGGGAGACGCCCCGCTCGATGCGGGCGCGGCCCATCAGCTCCATCAGGCGCAGCGTGTTGAAATAACGCGAGGGGGCCAGGTAATGGATGCTGCGGCCGGCCTTGCGGGCGGGAGCGAGGGCATTGGCCAGGGCACCGTAGGGGGCGATATGGGCTATGCCCACTTCATCGGCCTTGGAGCGGACGGTGGGCTGCGGTCCCATCCAGATGATGTCGTCTATCTCCACGTCGTCGGCAAAAAGCGTTTCCGCCCCGGAGTCTATGTCCAGGACGGCAGCCATACAAGGTTCGTCCAGGCCGAAAAAATACAGCCAGGAGCTGTCCTGACGCCATTTATAGCAATTGTCCTTATACTGGGCCGGAGCTTCTGCATTTCCAACAAAAAGGATAATGC
>JAEEQF010000093.1 GCA_016285175.1 Bacteroidales bacterium | reverse complement strand
AGTTCACCGCCACGGTGGATTTCTACATCAAGGACGCTTCCGGCATGCTGATGTCCATGCAGGTTCCCACTTATGCAGGTGACTCCGCTCCTACCGGAAACGTTGGTACCATGCGCAACACCGGCGTGGAATTCGACCTGGGCTGGCGCGACCATATCGGCGATCTGAACTATGGTATCAAGTTCAACGCCTCCTACAACAAGAATATGCTCACCCACCTGGCCGATGACGCCACCTATATCACCACCTCCAGCCACAAGATCGGCACCCTCACCCGCGGCGATGTGGGCGAAGTGTTCCCTTACTTCTGGGGCTGGAAGACCGACGGCGTGTTCCAGAACTGGGAAGAGGTGAACAGCTATGTGGATAAGGATGGCAACAAGATCCAGCCCAACGCACAGCCCGGTGACTTCCGCTGGGTAGATGTGAACAAGGACGGCAAGATCAACGATGACGACCGTACCAAGCTGGGCAAGGGTATTCCCGACTGGACCTACGGCTTCACCTTCACCCTTGACTGGAAGGGAATTGACTTCAGCATGCTCCTCCAGGGACAGCTGGGTGCCCAGACGCTCAATGTGACCCGTCGTACGGACCTTTATTACATCAATCTGCCCAAGAGCATCCTGAACCGCTGGACGGGTGAGGGTTCCACCAACCAGTATCCCCGTTTCTGCTTCGATTCCGCCAATGAGAACTACCGCGTGTCCGACTACTGGATGGAAGACGCCTCCTTCCTGCGCGCCCGTAACATCCAGCTGGGCTACACGCTTCCGCAGAACTTTACCCAGAAGTTCTTCGTTTCCCGTCTGCGCCTTTACGCCCAGGTGGAGAACGCCTTCACTCTCACCAAATATACCGGTTGCGATCCGGAGGTTTCCGGCGGCTTTACCGAGGTGGGCGTAGACCGTGGTGTCTATCCCCAGAACCGCACCGTCACCTTTGGCGTCAACGTAACTTTCTAACAGACTACGGATATGAAAAAGATATTTATCGCACTCACTTCCCTTGCCGTTCTGCTTACTGCCTGCTCCAAGGACTTCATCAGCCCCAGGCACAACAGTTCCGAACCGCTTGACGAGTACTTCAATACGCCGGAGCGTCTCTTCCAGTGCCTGGTGGCCGCCTACGACCCGCTGGAGTGGTACGACTATGCCTTCGGCCAGTACGACAACCTGCACCTCATCTTTGACGTGATGGGTGACGATGTGTATGCCGGTGGTTCCAACGAAGGTGACCAGCCGCTCATCGTGAAGACGCACTATTATACCGCCACTCCCACCGACGTGTGCAACCAGTTCTGGACCGTGAACTATTCCGGAATCAACCGCGCCGCCACCCTCATCAAATACATTGACGGGGCCGAAGGCGTGAGCGATGCCACCAAGAACCTCTATATTGCCGAAGCCAAGGTGCTGATGGCCTACTACTACAATATGCTGTGGAAACTCTGGGGCAACGTTCCCTACTGGGAGGAGCTCCTGGAGGCCCCCTACATTGCCGATCAGCTGAACCACGACGAGGTTTATGCCAAGTTCATCAAGCTCATCGAGGACGCCATCGCCCTCAAGGTGCTGCCCATGAAGGCTGCCGGCGGAAACGAAGGCCGTGTAACCCTGGCCATGGCTTATATGCTTTATACCGAGGCGGTTCTGTACCAGAACGACCAGACCCGTTATCAGACGGCCCTCAACTACATGAAGGAGATTATCAGCTCCGGCCAGTATGCCCTGGTAGCCGATTTCGCCGGCATTTGGGAAGAGAGCGGTGAATGGTGCTCCGAATCCATCTGGGAAATCAACTACATTTCTGAAGGCGGTGTCCGCGACTGGGGCAACTCCATCGCCACCGGCGGCCAGGTGAACTCCATCCTCACCGGCATCCCCGCCACCAAGAACGTCCCCGACTATCACGAAGGCTGGGGCTTCGGCACCATCGCCAAGAGCGCCTACGACATGTATGCCGACGACGATATCCGCAAGGACGGCGGCATCCTGAACTTTGCCAAGTATGCCGAAACCCACCCGGGTGCCGAATACACTCCCCGTTGGCAGGATACCGGCTACTGGAACCGCAAGTACATCGCCCGTGAAGGCGGTAACCACGGTTACATCGCTTCCGATAACCTGAACTATGGCAACAACGAGCGCATCTACCGGTATGCCGAGACCCTGCTGAACGCCGCCGAACTCTCCGTCCTCCTGGGACAGGATGGTTCCAGCTATCTGCAGCAGGTCCGCGACCGCGCCAACTGCCACGATACCGGCGTCTCCCGCGAGGACATCATCCAGGAGCGTCACAAGGAGTTCGTGGGCGAAGGCAAGCGCTACTGGGACCTGGTCCGCAGCGGCCTGGCTTCTTCCGTCCTCAAGGCCTCCAACCACGAGTGGCGCCAGAACGACTGGACCGAGAACAAGAAATACTGGCCCATCCCTCAGGGCGAGATTGACAAGGACCCTGCCCTCCAGCAGAACAACTATTAATACCAGGCTATCATGAAAACAATCTGGCAATATATCGCAATCGCGGCGCTGGCTGTTTCCGCTGCCGCTTGTACCCCTGAATATCCGGAACCCAAGGCTTCCGGCCTGCCGCAGGCATCCGACCTGGATGTTACCATCACGGTGGAGCAGGAGACCAACTACGTAACCTTTGTCATGAACAACAAGGGTGTGGTTCCGGTGTGGATTTTCGGCGACCAGAAGATCGACGGAAAGGCTTCCAAGAAGTATTCCTACACCGAAAACGGCATCTCCCTGCGTTTCCGTGACGCCGGCGAGTACACCGTGGAGGTGAAGGCCTACAACGCCAACGGTCTTTCCCAGGGTTCCCTGGTGAAGACTTTCTCCCTGGCCAATACCTATCGTGACCCGTTCGACCCTTCCCCTTACATCAAGGCGGTCTCCGGCGACGGCTCCCAGACCTGGGTGTGGAACAGCACCGAGAACGGTCACTTCGGCTGCGGCGAGACCATCGACAACCCCAAGGGCTGGTGGTCCTGCGAAGCCAACGGCAAGGCCGGCTTCCTCTATGACGACAAGATGACCTTCGACTCCGACGGAAAGTACACCTTCGACCCCGGCGACGGCTTTGCCTATGCCAACAAGGGCTCCGAGTATAAGGCCGAGGCCAAGACGGCCGATGAGGACTACCTGTTCCCCACCGAGGTCCAGACCTCCCGCTACACTTTCGAGAACAACTGGAACGACGCCGGCATCGAGGAAATCTATCTGGTGCTCCAGTCCGGCAGCGAAATGTCCTATGTGCCGCACAAGAGCATCGTGGAAGAGCCTCGCTACCTGGTGGTGGAAAGCAAACCCGCCAACCTGAAGAAGAAGATGCAGATGGTGGCCTTCGTAAATACCCCCGACAACCCCAACGGCATTGCCTGGTACTATGAATTCGTACCGTATGGCTCCGTGATTGGCGCCGCCGATCCGCTTTACGGTTACGAGAGCAAGACCTGGGTTCTGGACAACGCTACTGCCGGATATATGGGCTGCGGTCCCGATATGGGCAACTCCGGTGGCTGGTGGAGTGCCGGTCCTCACGAGAAGGACGCCTTCGGCCTCATCGACGATGAAATCACCTTCTTCGCCAACGGCAAGTATGTGTTCGATCCGGGTGAGAACGGTATGGTTTACTGCAACTGGGAATCCGGCTGGCGTCCCGACGGATACTACTCCGGTGACGGCAGCACCGACTACGACGCTCCTGCCGAGAGGATGGAGTCTACCTATGTTATGGGTAGCGATGCCCAGGGTGACTACATTGAACTCCCTGCCGGCGTGCTGTACGGCTACATCCCCAAGCCGCAGGTTCTTTCCGAGGTTAACCGTCTGTATATCAAGGAACTCAATGACAACAAACTGTTTGTCGTAGCCAACTTCGAAGGCATTTCCTGGCAGTTCATCTATCGTCCCAAGGACGGTCAGGTGATTGGCCCGGACCAGCCCGAGACTCCCGTTATCCCGCTGGATCCCACCAACTACGATGTGAACGGCGAGGGCAACCTCTGGAAGGCCGCCAATATGGAAGTGGAAACCTGGTATTCCCCTGGCGACTGGAGCGGCGGCCTTACTCCGGACTATCAGATTACCGCCGGCAACGGCATTACGGTAACCATTCCGGAAGGCGTAGGCGGCAGCGAGTGGATGGGCCAGACCAAGCTCAAGAGCCACGTGGCCACGGAGGCAGGCAAGAGCTATGACTTCAGCGTCACCCTCCTTGCCGATGAAGATATGACCGTGACCATCAAGCTCACAAACGATCCGGAAGAAGACAATGACATCCATTCCTTCTTCTACGACGGTCAGGTGACCCTCACCGCCGGTGAACCGCTGGTATACCGCAGAAGCAACCTCACCCAGGCCGTTCCCGGAGACAACGTGATGCTCATCTTCGACTTCGGCCGCAGCCCCGTGGGCTCCACCATCGTGGCCTCTGAAATCCTGTTCCAGGAGCATCAGGACGCGAATCTCTGGACCGGTGCTACGCTGAACGTGGAAACCTGGTACTCCCCGGGCGACTGGTCCGGCGGCATCACCCCTGACTATTCCATCACCGAAGGAAACGGCATTCTGCTAACCATTCCGGACGGCGTGGGCGGCAGCGAGTGGATGGGTCAGACCAAGCTCAAGAGCGGTATCGCCACTTCCAGCGAAAAGACTTATGCCTTCAGCGTGAAGCTCACCGCCGATGAGGATATGACCGTGACCATCAAGCTCACCAACGACCCGGAAGAGGACAATGACATCCATTCCTTCTTCTACGACGGTCAGGTGAAGCTGACAGCTGGCGAAACCCTCCTTTATGTGAAGGAAGGCCTCAAGCAGCAGGTGTCCGGTGACAACTTGATGCTCATCTTTGACTTCGGCCGCAGCCCCATCGGCTCGGTTATTGAAGCAAGTGAAATCATCTTTATGGAAGAAAAATAAATGAGGTGGTTAGTTTGTTTGAAAGGGTTGCTGCTGTCGCTTACTGCGGCAACCCTTTTTACTGCCGCTTGCGGTAGTAAACCCGTGGTGCCGGCTGAAGCCAGCCTGAATGTAGTTCCGGGAGCTGTCAATGCCTCCTGGGAAGCCGTTACGGAAACCCTTTCCGTGACAGCCAGCGGAGACTGGGGCGTGTCATCGGCCGACAAGGACTGGTGCACGGTCTCTCCCTCCGGTGGAGTGGCAGGCACGGCGCCCGTGAAAGTGACGCTGCAACCCAACCGGACCGGTCAGATACGGGAAACAACCATCACCTTCCGCTATGGTACAAAAACTTTGGAAGTTCCTGTAAAGCAGGATCTTAATGTGGACGATCTTCCCAAGCCCGCTCCGCCGATGACAATCCCGGAAGGCTACCAGCTGGACTGGAACGACGAGTTTGACCTGCCCGACGGCAGCAGCCCGGACGGAAGTATGTGGCGCTTCGAGAACAAGCCCGCCGGCTGGGTGAACAACGAACTCCAGACCTATGTGGGCGGCGGTCGCAACGGCGTCAAAACCGCCTTCATCGAGGACGGTGCGCTCAACATCCGGGCCATCAAGGAAGGGAAGGATGTCATATCGGCCCGTATGTATTCCAAGAAATCCTGGACTTACGGCTATATGGAAGCCGCCATCTGGCTGCCGAAGGGAAAGGGCACCTGGCCCGCCTTCTGGATGATGCCGGACGACTTCAGCCGCGGATGGCCGGGATGCGGTGAGATCGATATCATGGAGGAGGTGGGCTATCACGCCAATTACACTTCTTCTTCCATCCACTGCAAAAAGTATTATCACGCCATTGGGACGCAGAAGACGCACGAGCAGTATACCGCCGGCGCCGAAAACGGCTACCATGTCTATGCCGTGGAGTGGACGCCCGATGCCCTCATGTTCTATGTGGACGGCAAAAAGCACTTCACTTACAGCAACGACAAAGCCGGAGACGACGACACCTGGCCGTTCAACAAGGACTTTTACCTGATCCTCAACCTCGCCTGGGGCGGGGACTGGGGCGGCAGCCAGGGCGTAGACGAGAATGCGCTCCCTTGCACCATGAAAGTGGACTATGTCCGAGTTTTCAAGAAAAAGTAAGAAATGAATATAATCCGCAACCTTCTTCTGGCGTCCTTAGTAGTGGCGTCTTTCTCCTGCGCGGAGCGGAAGCCTTCAACCATAGGGTCGTCGGCCGATGTGGAAAGCCGCGTGGAGAAAATCCTTTCGCAGATGACCCTGGCCGAAAAGATCGGCCAGATGAACCAGGTCTCTGCCGGCGGGGATGTGGCCAATTATGCCGAAGCCCTTCGCCAGGGCCAGATAGGCTCCATCCTGAACGAGGTGGATCCCGTGAAAATCAATGAGTTCCAGCGCATCTGCGTGGAAGAGTCCCGCCTGGGCATTCCGCTGCTGGTGGGCCGCGACGTGATTCACGGCTTCCACACTGTATTTCCCATTCCGCTGGGGCTGGCCGCCACATTTGACCCGCAGTTGGTGGAAGAAGGCGCCCGCGTCGCGGCGGTGGAGGCTACCGGACAGGGCGTCCGCTGGACCTTCTCGCCCATGCTGGACATTGCCCGGGACCCGCGCTGGGGACGGATAGCGGAAGGCAGCGGTGAAGACACCTGGCTGGATTCCCGGATGGCCGAAGCCATGGTGTACGGCTATCAAGGCCGTACGGCCGATGCCACCTCCATGGCCGCCTGCATCAAGCATTTCGTGGGGTACGGCGCCGCCGAGGGCGGACGGGACTACAACAGTACCTTCCTCACCGAGCGGCAGCTGCGCAACTTTTACCTGCCTCCTTTCGAGGCGGCCGTGAAAGCCGGCGCCATGACGCTGATGACCTCCTTCAACGACAACGACGGAGTCCCTTCCACCGGCAATACCTTTGTGGTGAAGGATGTCCTTCGCGGCGAGTGGGGCTTCGACGGCCTGGTGGTCACCGACTGGGATTCCATGGGTGAGATGATCGCCCACGGGTTTGGCGTGGACCGCAAGGATGTGGCCGAAAAAGCCGCCAATGCCGGCGTGGATATGGATATGATGACCTTCGGCTTCCTCTCGCACCTGGAGGAACTGGTGCGCAGCGGTGCCGTAAAGGAATCGACCGTGGATCAGGCCGTCCGCAACATCCTCCGTGTGAAGGTGATGCTGGGCCTGTTCGAGAACCCGTACGTGGATGTGGAGGCCGGAAAAGCCGTACAGTATGCTCCCTCGCACCTGGCATCGGCCCTCAAGACGGCGGAAGAGTCGGTGGTGCTGCTGAAAAACGACGGCGTGCTGCCGCTGGACCGTGCTTCGGTGCGGAACATCCTGGTCACCGGTCCCATGGCCGATGCCCCGCACGACCAGCTGGGTACCTGGGCCTTCGACGGCGAGAAAGACCACACCATAACGCCGCTCTCCGCCCTGCAGGAGCGTTTCCCCGGAAAGGTCACTTACGTGCCGGGCCTCACCTACAGCCGTGAAAAGCGGGAGCGCTTTGACGAGGTGGTGGCCGCCGCCCGCCGCGCCGATGTGGTGCTGGTGTTTCTGGGCGAGGAAGCCATCCTCTCCGGCGAAG